>CAZTPK010000292.1:0-3570 GCA_964614765.1 uncultured Gammaproteobacteria bacterium | reverse complement strand
CTTGCGCTGCGCCTTGGTGGTGGCCACCTTGACGATGCGCCAGTTGCGCAGGATGAACTCGTGCATCTCGGCCTTGATCCAGTGCACGGCGAAGGAGACGAGCCGAACGCCGACCGCGGGATCGAATCGCTTGACCGCCTTCATGAGGCCGATGGTCCCCTCCTGAATCAGGTCTGCCATGGGCAGGCCGTAACCCTGATAGCCGCGGGCGATCTTCACCACGAAGCGCAGGTGCGACATCACCAGCCGGCGGGCCGCCTCCAGATCGTTCTGGCCTCGGAACCGATGCGCCAGCTCCAGTTCCTCCTCCGCGGTCAGCATCGGGATGCGGTTCAGGTCCTGGACGTAGGCCTCGATCGACCCGGTGGCGGGCGCGAGCTGCAGTGCAAACGTATCGGTCATGTCATTTCCTCCGGATGGCGGCAGCTGGCCGCGGCCGCATGTGGTGATTCTAGCACTCGCAATTAGAGAGTGCTAACGGCCGCCGGTTCAACCGTCCCACCGTGGCTGGAAGCCTGGGGTGGCCGATTGCACAACAGGTTCCGGAGCGACGGCGGGGCGCGGCATAGGGAACGCCCGGAAGCCGGAACGGCGCCCCGTTCTCAGTCGGTATCCAGACCGTTGGTCCGCGCCCGCCGCTCCCATGCCACCCGGAGCCCACGGCAGGCACGGGCCGCCACGCCGGCCGGACCGGGGGTAGCCGAGCCGCCCGAACGGACCTGTTCGAGGGCGGCGGCACTGGCGCTGTACCACGCCGGCTCGAACCCGTCGGTGGCGAGCGCATAGGTGATCGCGTCGGCGATGTGGGGCTCGTCCTCGCTCACCAGGATGCGCGCCGGCATGGTTTCAGCGCCGCGCGATGGACTCGATCCTGGCCAGCTGCTCCTGAAGTTTTGCGAGCGCCGATGCGAGCTCCTCGGCGCGCGCCCTCTCCTTGGCGACCACGTCCACCGGCGCCCGCGTCAAGTAATTCTCGTTGGCCAGCTTCGCCTGCGCGCGCTCGAGTTCCGCCTGCCTGGCGTCACGCTCCTTGGACAGCCGCTTGATCTCCGCGGCGGGATCGATGAGGTCGGCGAGCGGGATCAGGATGGTGGTCTCCCCGGCAAGCGCCGTGGCCGCTTCCGGCGCTACGCCCGCCACCTCGCGGATCGAGCCCACGCGCGCCAGGGCGTGGATGAACGGCGCCGCGGACTGCAGCCACGTCCGCTCCTGCGTGCTGCCGCCCTGCACCAGCACCGGCAGCGGCTTGCCCGGGGAGATGTTCATCTCCGAGCGTATGCGCCGCACGCCGAGGATGCAGGCCTTCACCCACTCGATCTCGCGCAGGGCGTCGCTGTCGACGGCGGCCTGCTCGAATCGCGGAAAGGGCTGCAGCATAATGGTCTCGCCGGCGACCCCGCAAAGCGGCGCGACGCGCTGCCAGATCTCCTCGGTGATGTACGGCATGATCGGATGCGCGAGCCGCAAGAGGGTCTCCAGCGTGCGCACCAGGGTCTGCCGCGTCCCGGCCTTCTCGGCCTCGCCGGCCGTCTCGTCGCCCAGGGTCACCTTCGACAACTCCAGATACCAGTCGCAGAATTCGTCCCAGACGAACTCGTAGATGGAGCGCGCGGCCAGATCGAAGCGATAGCCGGTGACATACTCGTTGACGGCGGCGATCGCGTGCTGCAGCCGCGAGCCAATCCAACGCTCCGCGAGACCCGGGCGCGGCGAACCGTGTCGCAGGCTCTCCTCGTGCCCCTCCAGCGACATGAGCACGTAGCGGGAGGCGTTCCACAGCTTGTTGCAGAAGTTGCGGTAGCCTTCGATGCGCTTGACGTCGAAGCGGATGTCCCTGCCCTGCGTGGCCAGCGCCGCGAAGGTGAATCGCAATGCGTCGGTGCCGTAGGCGGCGATGCCCTCCGGGAACTCCCTGCGCGTGGCCTTCTCGATTTTCTGAGCGTCCTGCGGCCTCATCAGCCCGGAGGTGCGCTTGGCGACCAGGCTCTCCAGGTCGATGCCGTCGATGAGATCGATGGGATCCAGTATGTTGCCCTTGGACTTCGACATCTTGTGGCCTTCTGCGTCGCGCACCAGGCCGTGGATGTAGACCTCGCGGAACGGGACGTCACCCATGAACTTCATTCCCATCATGATCATCCGCGCCACCCAGAAGAAGATGATGTCGAAGCCTGTGACCAGCACGCTCGTCGGATAATACGTCTTCAATTCCGGCGTTTGCTCGGGCCAGCCCAGCGTCGAGAACGGCCAAAGCGCCGAGGAGAACCAGGTGTCGAGGACGTCCTCGTCCTGCCGCAGCGCGAGCGTGGCGGGCAGTCTGTACTTGGCCCGCACCTCCGCCTCGTTGCGGCCCACGTACGCGGTGCCGTCCTCGTCGTACCAGGCCGGGATGCGGTGGCCCCACCACAGCTGCCTGCTGATGCACCAGTCCTGGATGTTCTTCATCCACTCGAAATAGGTCTTGCTCCAGTTCTCCGGCACGAAGCGCACGCGACCGTCCTCCACGACCTTGATCGCCTCGGCCGCCAGCGGCTCGATGCGCACGTACCACTGATCGGTGAGGTAGGGTTCGATGACGGCATTGGATCGATCGCCGCGCGGCACCTTCAGCTTGTGCGGCTCGATCTTCTCGATGTACCCCTGCGCCTCCAGATCGGCGAGGATCTGCTTGCGCGCCTCGAAGCGATCCAGTCCGCGATACCGTTCGGGGCCGGCGTCGTTGATGGCGGCATCGGGCGTGAAGACGTTGATGAGCGGCAGGCCGTGGCGTTGGCCGACCGCGTAGTCGTTGAAATCGTGCGCCGGAGTGATCTTCACGCAGCCGGTGCCGAACAGCGGGTCCACGTATTCGTCGGCGATGATCGGTATCGTGCGGCCGGTGAGCGGCAGTTCCACCCGCCGGCCGATGAGGCTCTGGTAGCGCTCGTCGTCCGGATGGACGGCGACGGCCGCGTCGCCGAGCATGGTCTCCGGGCGGGTGGTGGCCACGACCAGGTGCCCGCCGCCTTCGGCCAGCGGATAGCGCAGATGCCACAGGCTGCCGCTCTCCTCCTCCGCGAGCACCTCGAGATCGGAGATCGCGGTGTGCAGAACCGGATCCCAGTTGACGAGTCGCTGGCCGCGGTAGACGAGGCCCTCGTCGTAAAGACGCACGAAGACCTCTGTGACTGCCTGCGAGAGGCCCTCGTCCATGGTGAAGCGATCGCGGGACCAGTCCAGCGAGGACCCGAGACGGCGAAGCTGGCGGGCGATGGTGCTGCCGGACTGCTCCTTCCACTTCCACACCCGCGCGACGAAGGCCTCGCGGCCGAGGTCGTGGCGGGATTTGCCCTCCAGCGCGAGTTGCCTCTCCACCACCATCTGCGTGGCGATGCCCGCATGATCGGTACCCGGCTGCCACAAGGTGTTGCGGCCGTTCATCCGGTGGTAGCGTGTGAGCGCGTCCATGATCGTGTTGTTGAAGGCGTGCCCCATGTGCAGCGTGCCGGTGACGTTGGGTGGCGGCAGCTGGATCGAAAACGACGGCCGCGCGGGGTCCAGCGTCGGCTGGCAGGCGCCGCTCGCCTCCCA
>CAZTPK010000291.1:0-3592 GCA_964614765.1 uncultured Gammaproteobacteria bacterium | reverse complement strand
GCGCCGAACGGACGGTGGCCCGTCGGTCGCCCCTCCGCATTCGGCCGGCACCCATGCCGCGGCGAAGCGGTACCAGTATAGGCCACGATAGCCACCGTCGATGCGGTCCTGGGTCGAAGCCGGGGCGCGAAGGTCCGACTTCGAGGTCACCTTTCCGGCCGGTGCTCAGCTCGAGCGCAGCGCCTCGACGATGTTGAGCCGGGCGGCGCGCACGGCGGGCAGGAAGCCGCCGGCCAGGCCCATGATCAGCGCGAACAGCAGGCCCTGCACGATCACGCCGGTGTTCATGGTGAAGCTGAAGGCCAGTTCGGCGAAGGTCTGCCAGTTCATGGTCGAGACGGTAAAGGCCTGCATGAAGGACGCCATCACCAGGCCCAGGATGCCGCCTAGGAGGCTCAGCAGCAGCGACTCCACGAGAAAGGCGGTGAGTATGTCGTGGCGGCGAAAACCGAGAGCGCGCAGCGTGCCGATCTCCGCGGTGCGGTTGGCCACCGCCGCGTACATGGTGATCATCGCGCCGATGATGGCACCGATGGAGAAGATGGTGCTCAGTATTGTGCCGAGCACGTTGAGGAAGTTCGCCATGAGCTCGGACTGCCGCGCGTAGAATTGGGGCTCTCGCTCCGCCTCCACGGTCAGACGGCGGTCGTCCTCCAGTCGCTTCTTCACGCGCGCGAAGCTCCCCGGGTCCGACAGCCGGAAGATGACCGAGGAGTAGCTGTCCCTGCGGAAGGCCTGCATCATCTGGTCGGCGTCGCCCCAGATCTCCGAGGCGAATCCGGTCTTGCCGGCGTCGAAGACCCCGACGACCTTCCATTCCTGGATGCCGAGCTTGATGGTCTGACCGAGCCCTGCGCCCTGGAAGCCCTCGGCGATTTTCGCGCCGGCGACGATCTCGGAGGTCCCCGGCCGGAACATGCGGCCCTCCACAAGGCGCACCTGGGGCCGCAGCGCCGGGCCCATCTCGGAGAGGCCGCGTATGGTGACGTTCGACGGGCTGCTCGTGCCGCGCTTGGGAAGCACCATCAGCACCAGCACCTCCTTGGAGACCATGCGCGCGCCGCCGGGTCCGTAGGCGATCTCGGGGATGCTCGCCACCAGGCTCGCCTGGTCGCGGTAGACGCTGCTCTGCACCTCGGTCTCCGCCGAGCGGCGGATGATGACCACGTTCTCGTGGCTGCCGGTGGCGACCAGGGTCTTTTTCAGTCCCTCCGAGAGCATGAGCACGGCAGCGAAGACGAAGACCACCAGCGCCATGCCGCCGGCCGTCAGCAGCGTGGTCACCTTGCGCACCCACAGGTTGCGGACGATGTAGGAGAAGGGGATGCCCATCCTCGCTCAGCCCACCGCGCGGAAGCCTTCGCTCACCTTCACGGTGCTCGCCTGCAGCGCCGGGCCGGCGGCGGCGACCAGGCCCACAAGCACCGTCGCGAACAAGGCCATGACGACCGTGTTGTCCGAGACGTTGAAGATCGGAAAGATGGTGCCGTACCTGCGCCCGACGTAGGCGGCAGCGGGATAGATGAGCCAGGCCCCGAGCGCGCCGGCCGCGCAGGCGATGAGCAGCGACTCGCCGATGATGAGCGCGGCGATGAACCGGACCGGGAAGCCCAGGGCCTTCAGGGTGGCGTACTCGCGGCGGCGCTCGCGTGCGGTCATGGCCATGGTGTTGGCCATCACCGCCATGATGATGGCGATGACCAGGAAAGAGACCGCCTGGATGACGAGCAGGATCGCCTCGGTCATGGCGACGAAGCTGAGCTGAAACGCCTTCTCGGTCTCCGTCAGCGTCTCGGCGCGCGAGTTGCGGAACTGTGCGTCGATGCGCTGCGCCACCAGCGGCGCCTCGCGCGCGTTCTTCAGCCCCACCAGGAAGATGCCGACCTGGTTGGCGGAATCCGGGGCGATCTGCTTCAGGGTCTCGTTGAGGTTGTCCCAGTGCAGGAAGAACTGGGTCTCGTCGGTCTTGGAGTTCGCGCCGGTGTAGACGCCGCGCAGCACGAAGCTCCAGGTGCCGGGATAGATCGTGCCGATGAGCGGGATCTGGTCGCCCAGCTTCCAGCCGAACTTCTCCACGATCTTGCGCCCGGCGATCGCGCCGCGCCGGTCGAGCAGGAACGCTTTCATCTGCTCCGGCGGGATCACGAACTCCGGATACAGCGCGAAGTAGGTGCGCGGGTCGACGGCGAACTGCGGAAAGAAATTCTTCTTGTCGATATAGATGCCGGCGAACCACTGCGCCACGCTCACGGCGTCCACGCCCTCGATGCTGCGGATCTTGGCGCCATAGTGCAGCGGCAGGGGAAAGGTCAGCGAGTTCTTGTTGCGGACGATCAGCCGCGAGGCTGAGGAGGCCTCCGCGCCCGCGTACCAGGCATCCACGGTCGTGCGCAGCAACCCGAAGGCGGTGATGGCCACGACGATGCCGAGCACCGTCAGCAGCGTGCGCAGCGGATGCCGCAGGGTGTTGCGCACGATGAGCTTGAAGAGGTAGATCATCGCCCCCGCCTCAGGCCCGCGCGCGCTCGCGCGGATATTCGATCTTGTCCGTCAGCACGCCCTTCTCAAGGTGGCGCACGATGTGGGCGCACTCCGCGGCGGCCTGGTCGTGCGTGACCATGATGATGGTCTTGTGCAGCGAGTCGTTCAGCGACTCGAGCAGGTCGAGGACCTCGCGCGCCGAGACCCGATCGAGATCGCCAGTGGGCTCGTCGGCGACGATGAGGGTGGGATCCGTGACCAGCGCCCGCGCGATCGCCACGCGCTGCTGCTGGCCGCCGGAGAGCTGCGACGGGTAGTGATCGGCGCGATCGGTGAGGTTCACCAGATCGAGCGCCAGCCGAGCGTGCTCGCGCCGCTGGCGGCGCGACAGGTGCGTCAGCGTCAGCGGCAGCTCGACGTTCTCGAAGGCCGTCAGCACCGGCATCAGGTTGTAGAACTGGAAGATGAAGCCGACGTGCTTGGCGCGCCACTGCGCGAGCTCCGACTCGCTGAACCGGGTGATGTCCACGCCGGCGACCCGCAGCAGGCCGCTGTCCGGCGCGTCGATCCCGGCGATGAGGTTGAGCAGCGTGGACTTGCCGGAGCCGGAAGGTCCCATGAGCGCCACGAAGTCGCCCGTCTGCAGCGTGAGCGTGATGTCCTGCAGCACCGGCACGACCTGGCCGCCGCGCTGGTAGGACTTGCTCAGGTGCTCGATCTCGACGACGGCTGTCATGCTCTTGCCGCTTCCGGATGAGCGCAGCGAACCGCTCAGGGTTGCGCCCGCCGCACGCGGGCGCCGTCGCGCAGGTCCGCCGGCGGGTCGAGCACGACCTTCTCGCCGGGCTTCAGTTCGCCGTCGACGACCACCGCATCGCCGGCCTTCTCCCCCGGTGTGACGGCGAGCTCCCGCGCGTGCTCGCCGTCCAGGCGAAAGACCACCGAACGCGCGCCGTCGCTGCGGATGGCCGCCGGCGGCACCGCAACCAGCGGCTTCTGCTCCGCCGGATCGATGGCGCGTGACAGGAAGGCCACGCGCGCGCTCATGTCGGGCAGTATGCGCTTGTCGGTGTCGACGAACCGCACCTTGGCGAGCACGGTAGCCCTGGTG
>CAZTPK010000290.1:0-3593 GCA_964614765.1 uncultured Gammaproteobacteria bacterium | reverse complement strand
GTCGCGCCCGCAGCTCGCGATCGTCGGCAGCCGTCGGCCCAGCCGGCCGGGACGGGAGCTGGCCGCCGAATTCGCCGCCGCGGTCGCCGAGCGCGGCATCGTGGTGACCAGCGGACTTGCGCAGTGCGTCGACGCCGAGGCCCATCGCGGTTGTCTGGCCGGAGGATGTCCGACCATAGCCGTCATGGGCACCGGCCCGGATGTGATCTATCCGCGCGCACACTCGGATCTCGCCGCGGCGATCCGCGCTCACGGCGCCCTTGTCACCGAGTTCTCGCCCGGTGCCCCCGTCAGGCCGGAGAACTTCCCGCGGCGCAACCGCATCATCAGCGGCCTCAGCCTCGGTGTGCTGGTGATCGAGGCCGCGGCGCTCAGCGGCTCACTCATTACGGCCCGCCATGCGATGGAGCAGGGACGCGAGGTGTTCGCGGTGCCCGGTTCGATACACAACCCGCTCGCGCGCGGCTGTCATTGGCTCATTAGGCAGGGAGCGAAGCTGGTGGAGTCCGTCGACGACATCCTCGAGGAACTGCCTCCCGTTGTGAACGCGATCGCTCGGCGGACATGCGACAATGCCGGCACGGGCGCCGCGCTTCCACGGGCAGACGAATTCGACGGAGAACAAAGTCTTATGCTCGAGGCGATGGCGTTCGATCCGGTATCCGTCGACGCCCTCGTCGATCGCACTGGATTGACGGCCAATGTCGTTTCATCCATCCTGTTGGAACTGGAGCTCCGCGGCTCGGTGGCTCCGCATCCAGGAGGTCTTTACGTGCGGCTGGGCCGGGAGAAAACGTAGATGAAACAGACGGTTCTAGATGTTCTCGTGTTTCTGTTCGAACACTGCATGGAGGAGGACAATCGGAACCTTGACCACGATGCGCTGCGGGGCCAGCTTGTCGAGGCCGGATTCCCGGATGGCCAGATCACCAAGGCGTTCGACTGGCTGGAGGCGTTGGCCAAGCAGCGCGAGAGCGCCGCAGCAGGAAGCGCCGCGCGACACAGCTCCCTGCGCATTTTCACGGCAGCGGAAACCGAGAAGCTGAGCCGCGAGAGCCGGGGGCTGCTGCTCTACCTCGAACAGGTAGGGGTACTCGATTCCGGTGCGCGCGAGCTGGTCATCGAGAGGGCGATGGCCCTGGACGCCGAGGAGATCGGCGCCGACGAATTGAAGTGGATAGTGCTGATGGTCCTGTTCAACCAGCCGGGCAACGAGGAGGCGTTTGTCTGGATGGAGGACCTCGTGATGGACGAGTTGCGCGGTAGCCTGAACTAGTTCTCGCCTCAGCAGTCCTTCGCAGTCGCGCGTTCGACAGTGTAACTGCGCGGAGCCGTCCGGCCCTCGCGCCTCAAATCAGATTACTGGTTCCAACGATCTTCGGTAAGTTTCAATGAGCAAGAATCTTGTTGTTGTCGAATCGCCGGCCAAGGCGAGCACGATAAAGAAATACCTTGGCGGCGATTTCGAGGTGCTTGCCTCATACGGACACGTTCGCGATCTTAAGCCGAAGAAAGGGGCGGTCGAGCCGGAGCATGGGTTCCGCATGCACTACGAGCCCATTGCACGCAACAAGAAGCACGTCGATGCCATCGCCGCGGCGATGCGCAAGGCGCAGGCGCTTTACCTCGCCACCGACTTGGACCGCGAAGGCGAGGCGATCTCCTGGCACCTGATCGAGCTGCTGAAGGAAAAGCACCTGCTCGACGGCAAGCCCGTGCATCGCGTCGTGTTCCACGAGATAACGCGGCGCGCAATCCAGGAGGCAATGCAGCATACGCGCGATATTTCCATGGATCTGGTAAACGCGCAGCAGGCACGCCGCGCGCTCGACTACCTCGTGGGTTTCAATCTCTCGCCCCTGCTGTGGAAAAAGATCAAGCGGGGCCTGTCGGCCGGGCGCGTGCAAAGCCCGGCGCTGCGCCTCATCGCCGAGCGGGAGGAGGAGATCGAAAAGTTCCAGGCGCGCGAGTACTGGACGATAGAGGCCGACGCGAAGCACGCGGGCACCGCGTTCGTGGCCAGGTTGACGCGCATCGGCGCCGACAAAGTCGAGCAGTTCACCATCACCAGCGAGGAGCAGGCGAGGAAGGCGCAGGAAGAGCTGCTGCGCGCGGCAAAAGGAAGGCTTGCCGTGGTGAGCGTCGAGAGAAAGCAGCGGCGCCGCCAGCCGGCCGCGCCGTTCATCACATCTACGATGCAGCAGGAGGGCGTGCGCAAGCTGGGATTCACCGCCAGCCGGGTGATGCGCGCCGCACAGCAGTTGTACGAGGGCGTGGACATCGGCACGGAATCGGTCGGGCTCATCACTTACATGCGTACCGATTCGGTCAATCTGGCGCGGGAGGCCGTAGACGAAATCCGCGGTTACGTCGCAAAGAAGTTCGGCGCCGATCAGGTCCCGGAGTCGCCGCGGGTCTACAAGACCAACTCGAAGAACGCGCAGGAGGCGCACGAGGCGATACGACCGACCTCCGTGTTGCGTACCCCGGAATCGATAAAGCAGTATCTGTCCAGCGATCAATTCAAGCTTTACGAACTCATCTGGAAGCGCACGGTCGCCTGCCAGATGAAACACGCGACGATCGACACGGTCTCGGCCGATCTCGACTGCGGCGGCCGCGGGGTGTTCCGCGCAACCGGGTCGACGATTGCCGAGCCGGGCTTCATGGCCGTTTACATGGAAGGCATGGACGAGCAGGCCGCCGACGGCGAGGAGCGGGCATTGCCGCCGCTGGCCAAGGGCGACGTCGTAGAGTTGGTCGCAATCCGGCCGGAGCAGCATTTCACCGAGCCTCCTCCGCGTTACACCGAGGCCAGCCTGGTCAAGACGCTGGAGGAGTACGGCATTGGCCGGCCCTCGACGTACGCGGCGATCATCTCCACCCTCCAGCAGCGGGAGTACGTGGAGCTCGACAACAAGCGGTTCCGGCCGACGGACGTCGGCAAGATCGTGGCGAAATTCCTCACCGATCACTTCTTCCATTATGTCGACTACGAGTTCACGGCCAAGCTCGAGGACGAGCTCGACGCGGTGTCGCGCGGGGAGAAGCAGTGGACCCCCTTGCTCGAGGAGTTCTGGGGTCCGTTCAAGGAGCAGGTCATCGACAAGGAGGCGAACGTCAGCCGCAAGGAGGTAGCTCAGGCGAGGGACCTCGGCGTCGATCCGGTCAGCGGCCAGCCCGTATCGGTGCGCATCGGCCGCTATGGGCCCTACGTGCAGATCGGAAGCGCGGAGGGCGAGAGCAAGCCCCGCTTCGTCAGCCTTCGTCCTGGTCAACGCATGGACAGCATCACGCTGGAGGACGCGCTTTCGCTCGCTCAACTGCCGCGGGAGCTCGGAAGGCTGCCGGACGGTCACGTCGTGGTGGCGAATGTCGGCCGGTTCGGACCCTATATCAAGTACGGCAGCAAGTACGTGTCGATCAAGCCGCCTGACGATCCCTACACCATCACGCTCGAACGCGCGATTGAGGTGATCAAGGAGAAGGCCGAGGCCGACGCCGCGAAATTCATCAAGGAGTTCCCGGACGCCGGGATCCGGGTATTGAACGGGCGTTACGGTCCTTACGTGACGGACGGCAAGCGCAACGCC
>CAZTPK010000289.1:0-3599 GCA_964614765.1 uncultured Gammaproteobacteria bacterium | reverse complement strand
GCCGGGAGGCTGCGCGGCCCTCGGCGTTTATGGCGGAGGCAGGTAAAGCCCGCCCAGCACCGCCGGTCGCGCGGCCCCGGTGACCGGCGGCAGATTCCCCGGCAGTCCTTCGAGGCGGCGATGGGCCAGCCACGCAAATGTCACGGCTTCCATTGCATTCGGCGCGATGCCGAGGGCGGCGGTCGTGGCCACCTTTCGCCCGTCCAGGGCGCCGGCGATGGCACGCATCAGCGCGCCGTTATAGGCCCCCCCTCCGCAAACGTACACCTCCGCCGTCGAGGAGGCGTATTCGGCGATCGCACGCGCGACCGTCTGCGCCGTCAATTGCAGCAGCGTTGCCTGGACCACGGCCGGATCGGGGTGCGCCGGCATTTCCTCGATATGGCGCGCGATCCATCCGGCATTGAAGTATTCGCGCCCGGTGCTCTTGGGCGGTCGACGCGCGAAGTACGGATCGGCCAACAGCGCGGCTAACAGATCGGAGTCCGGCTCGGCGCTGCCGGCCCAGCGGCCGTCGACATCGTAGGCCTCGCCGCGGTGGTCACGCGTCCACTCGTCCATGAGCGCGTTGCCGGGGCCGGTGTCGAATCCGATGACCGTCTCGCGGCCCGGCTCGAGCAATGTCACGTTGGCGATGCCGCCGATGTTCACTATCGCGCGGTACATGGTCGGGTCGCGCAGTGCCTGGGCGTGGAACGCCGGCGCCAGCGGCGCCCCCTCGCCACCCACCGCCATGTCCATGCGGCGCAGGTCCGCCACGGTCGCGATGCCCGTCCTCGCCGCGATGACATTGGGGTCGCCTACCTGCACGGTGTAGCGCGCGCTGGAATGAGGATGGTGATAGAGGGTCTGGCCGTGGCTGCCGATGGCGGTGATCGACGCCGGCTCCATGCCGGCATCGCGCAAGAGTCTGAGCGCGCTGTTCGCGAACGCCTCTGCGACGGCCAGGTCGAGCCTGTACAGTTGATCGAGCGGGAGCGTCTCGGCCTGTCGGCGCGCGGCGTGCAGATCCGCGGCCAGCGCGGGCGGGTAGGGAAATTCGGCGTACCGATCCAGCCGGACGCGGCCGGCAAGGTCGATATCCACCAGGGCTGCATCGATCGCGTCGATGCTGGTGCCGGACATCAGTCCGAGGTAATGGCTCATAACTGCGCCGGGCGCGCTGCAGGTCGTGCCGGGCCGACGGCGGTCTAGGGACGGGCGCTGGCCACGACGGCGGGGACATCGCCGCCGGCCGCACGGGATGGAGTGCCGCCATGGGCCGCGAGCGCGCTGGCCTGCTCCAGCATGGCCACGGCCTGGCGCGTCTGCGCCTTGAAATCCGCGATGCGCTCGCGGGCGATCGGCACGGATTTCGGCAGCTTCACGGTCAGCGGATCACGATGCACGCCGTTGACCCGAAACTCGTAGTGCAGGTGGGGGCCGGTGGCCAGCCCGGACTGCCCGACGTAGCCGATGGTCTCGCCGATCCTCACCGAACGGCCCGCCCTGACGCCATTGGCGAAGCGGGAGAGGTGCCCGTAGACAGTCGTATATCCGCCCGGATGGTCTAGGACCACGACCCGGCCATAGCCGCCCTGCCAGCCGGCGTACTTGACCTTGGCGTTGCCAGTGGCCTTCACCGGCGTGCCCGAGGGCGCCGCGTAATCGACCCCTTTGTGGGCGCGTATCCGGTTCAGGACGGGATGCTTGCGCGCCAGGCTGAACTTGGAGCTGATGCGGGTGAAGGCGAGGGGCGTGCGGATGAAGGCCCGGCGCAGGCTCTGTCCGTCGGGGCGGTAGTACTCCGCGACGCCGTCCTTGCCCAGGTAGCGCACCGCGCGATAAGCCGTCCCCTGGTTCACGAACTCCGCGGCGAGGATGTTGCCGTCCTTGACCTTCTTCCCGTCCTTCAATATCTCCTCGTAGACCACCGTAAAGCGATCGCCCTCGCGGATGTCGAGCACCAGGTCGATGTCGAAGCCGAAGATCTCGGCGAGATCCATGATCGCGGCATCGGACAGACCGGCCTGCTGGCCAGCCTCGAACAGGGAACTGGTGATCTCGCCGCTGGCACTCACCACGCGCGACTGCAGGTCCTCCTTGACGGTCTCCGCGGAGAATGCGCCGTCGTTGTTGCGCACGTAGAGGGTGTGGGCGAGATCGATCTCGTGCACCATCTCGGCCAGCGTCCCGCCGTTGATGCGGAAGTGAAGGTTGTCGCGCGGGCGCAGGGTCTTCAGCGTCGCGGTGTCTCCGCCCAGGCCGAGGATACGGTCCAGGTCATAGCCGCTCAGCCCGAGCCGTTCGAAGATGAGCGAGAGGTTGTCGCCTTGGTTGACGGTGACGGTGTGCCACCCCTCGCGATCCGCGAAATCCGCCCCCGGACCGGTCTCGGTTTCCTCGCCGCCGTCGCGCCCCCGGGCCGGGCCGATCGCGGGCTCGCCGGTCAGTCCCGGAAAGCTGGGTGCGGGCGCAACGAGGTGGCGGGGGGCGAAGGGATCGCTGACGGGTTGCAGTTCCGCCAGCACTGCCCGGTAGGCCGAGGACGGTTCGGAGGCCACCGGGATCGGCAGGATCCTCTCGGCAGTCGGTGGTTCGCGCTCGAACAGCCCTTCCCAGGGCGGCAGGTGAAATTCGTGCTTGCTCAGCTGGTGGGAGGCCATGCCCCCGAGCAGAGCAACGGCAACCGGGGCGACCATTGCCAGCGCAAGGCGAAGGCGACGGGCGCGCTGACGCTCCCTCCCCCATTCGATGCGTATTTTATAGTCGTAGAGTATTTCCCGGGTCTGGAACACGCGGCCAGCCTCGCTTGTCGTGGCCCGAACGATAGCGGCGTTCGCGGCCTCCGTCAATGAATTGTTCACCTGCGGGTACGACCGGCTTATGATGGCCGTACCGCATGTTAAGCTTCGAACTTGAACGCGATTGTCACCTTCATTGTCCGGATCGACCCATGAGTGAGGACGCCTACGCCGAGCTGCGTCGCGGCGCCGTCGAGGTTCTGCTGGAGAAAGATCTCAGTGCGAAGCTCGCGCGTGGCCGTCCCTTGCGTGTGAAGGCGGGCTTCGATCCCACCGCCCCGGATCTGCACCTGGGCCACACCGTGCTCATCAACAAGCTGCGGCAGTTCCAGGAATTCGGCCATCACGTCATGTTCCTGATCGGCGATTTCACCGGAATGATCGGCGACCCGACCGGCAAGAACGTCACCCGCAAGCCCCTCACGCGCGAGGAGGTCTCTGCGAACGCACGCACCTACCAGGAGCAGATCTTCAAGATATTGGACGCGCGGCGTACCGAGATCGTCTTCAACTCCACCTGGATGGACCGGATGAGCGCGGCCGATCTCATTGGCCTGGCCGCCAGGCAGACGGTGGCGCGCATGCTCGAGCGCGAGGATTTCCACAAGCGCTACACCGGTGGCCAGCCGATCGCCATCCACGAGTTCCTTTATCCGCTGGTGCAGGGCTACGATTCGGTGGCGATGAAGGCCGATGTAGAGCTCGGCGGCACCGACCAGAAGTTCAATCTGCTGATGGGGCGGCAGCTGCAGGAGGAATACGGGCATGAGCCGCAGGTCGTCATCACCATGCCGCTGCTGGAGGGCCTCGACGGGG
>CAZTPK010000288.1:0-3625 GCA_964614765.1 uncultured Gammaproteobacteria bacterium | reverse complement strand
GGGTCTTGGGGACATAATGGCGGAAGATTCGAAACATGGCTGAGTCCTGGGTCGCTGATCTCGTTTTATTCCCCGCCCGCTGAGCTCCCTGCGGGACGCTTATTTCTGCGCCGATATCAGCAACCCGCATGCCACTTCAGGCACCGCTTACGTCCGCCCTTCAGCAGGGCACCCGAGAGTAATACCGCTATGTAATACAAACGGTTACCTGATCGCCGACGGCGCCGACGAAGGCCCTGGTTCAAATGCGCCGGGAGTTCCGCCGGGGAAGGCGCAAAGGTTCGTCGCAAGGCGACGACACGGTATCAGTTCGACTGCGGCGACCCGCCGTTCCAGGGCGGACGCTAAAGGCCGCCAGTCACCGGCTGCTCGCCTCGTTGATAGCGCCGAGCAGCGCGGCCTTGCGGATGGGCTTGGGCAGATGCGAGCTGCAGCCCGCCGCCAGGCAGCGTGCCACGTCCTCCCGGATGGCGTGCGCGGTCAGCGCTATGATTGGGGTCGGCTCGGCCCGCGTCGCGGCCTCGAATTCCCGGATCGCTCGTGTGGCCGCGTAGCCGTCCATTACCGGCATCTGCATGTCCATCAGCACCAGATCGTAGCGGCCTGACTTGAAGCGGCTCACCGCAATCTCGCCATTCTCGGCCTCGTCGATATCGACCGGCTCGTTTTTCAGAAATGCCCGCACCAACAAGACGTTATCTGCAGTGTCCTCGACCAGCAGGATACGCCGGCGACCGACGCTGGCACCCCGGCCCGAGGCACCGCCTGCTACCTCCAGAGCCGGGCCCGGCGGAGGCGCGGCTGCATTGCGGGCCAGCAGTCTTCCTAGCTCAGCCAGTTTCACAGGCCTGACTAATTGGGTGGCGCCGTCAATGGCACGCGCGCGGTCGAGATCCCCGGTCAGATTCGAGGGTGAAAGCAGCATCACGATACCCAATCCCGGACAGCGTCGGCGCAATGCCGCGGCCGCCTTGAACCCGTCCTCGCCGTCCAGCCTCCGATCGCAGACCACGGCCAGATAGGGGTCGTTGCTCCCTGCCGCCGCGTCGATCAGATCGAGAGCCTCGGTCTGCGCGGAAGCGACATCGACGAGGTGGCCCGTCTCCTCGAGATACTCGCGCATGACCGCCCGTTCGGGTCCATTTCCGGTCAGCAGCAGCACGCGATCGCGCCGACCCGGCGACAGGACTGGACTCGCGGGCGCGGTAGCATCCGGAACTGGGGAGAACGGAACCTCGAAGAGGAATGTGCTTCCCCGGCCCTCCTCGCTCAGCACCCAGATCCGGCCGTCCATCATCTCGACGAGATGCCGGGAAATGGTCAGCCCGAGGCCGGTACCACCGTACTTCCGGGTCGTGGACGAGTCCACTTGCGTAAAGCTTGCGAATATCGCGTCCTTCTTGGCGGCAGGGATGCCGATGCCCGTATCCTGCACCGCAAACCGCAAACGCGGGGCCCCGCCGTCCCCGGACTCCCTGCTCACACGTAGGACGATCCCTCCAGTCTCTGTGAACTTGGTCGCGTTGCCGATGAGGTTGAGGATGATTTGCCGAAGCCGGGTGGGATCCCCGACGAGTCTGTTGGGCACATCACGGCCGATATATGCGATGAGCGACAGTCCTTTCTCCTCTGTCTTGAGTGCGTACAAGTCGACTGCGTTTTCTATCAGTTCATGCAGATCGAACTCGATGCTCTCCAGCACGAGTTGTCCGGCTTCGATCTTCGAGAGGTCGAGAATGTCGTTCACAAGGCTCAGCAGCGCCTCGCCCGCCTTCCGGAAGACGCTCACGTAACGACCCTGCTCCTCGTTCAGCGGCGTTTCGCCGAGCAACTCCGACATTCCGATGATCGCGTTCAGCGGCGTGCGGATCTCGTGACTCATGCTGGCGAGGAACTCCGACTTGACCCTTGAGGCGCTGAGCGCCTGGTCGCGGGCAACCGCAAGCTCGCGCGTCTGGTACAGGACCTGACGCTCGATCTCGGCGTTGCGCGCACGCAATTCCTGCGCCTTGGCCTCACGCGCCCTTACCAGCGCGATCAGCAAGAGCGTTATGCCAGCGCCCAAAAGCAGGGACGTGTAGATGAGCCCATGCTCAATTTCGTGCCAGTGCACCGGCCGGCTGACGAAGAGCTTGATTGAATAGGCGGGAAACTGCAGCGACGCGTCTTCCGTCAGCCGTGTGATCTCCCAGCCGCGACGACTCGACGACTCATTGCCGGATTGAGTGTAAAGAACCTGACGCCCGACGATGCCTTCCGACTCGCTGGCAAGCGTGATACCCAATCCGCTGTAGGCGAGGCTCGATCCGAGCAGACGCGACGGGTCGATCACCAGATACACGATCCCGGTCCCTTGACCTTCCGCCGCATCCCCGGGCGCCCTTCTCGACGCGCTCACCTTGCGGACCAACAGGTAGCCGCCAGCAAATGGGCCTTCCTTGATGACGCTGATAGGTACCGCGCCGGCTGCATTGAGAACAGTATGAAAAACGCCCGGCTGCGACACCAGGTCGCGAAGCTGAGTAGCCTCGTCCAGAACCTCCACCGATCTGCGCGACGTGGAATAGGCCACTGCACCCAGGCGCGGCAGGCCTGCCTCCCCTTCGGGTGCGAGGATGACCGACTGGAACCCCGCGAAGCGAAGAAAGGGATGTCGGCGCAGTGATGCCTGGCCCAATTCATCGAACGCTGCCTTGCTCTCGATACGTCCGTTCTCCAGCAAGGACGTCAGGTAAGCGCTGACGTCGTCCGCCGCGGCCACGCTTCGACTGAGGGCGCTCTCCAGCGACACCGATTCGAACGCGAACTCGCGGCGCTCCGTATCGAGCGCGTTCTGCCAGGCGTATAAGAGCAGAAAAACGGAAAACGCAACGCCGAAGCCTCCGGCAACGGCATAGACACCAGCACCGGTGCGCGGTTCGCGGGCGGTCATCGCGCTAGCGCCTTGTGAATGCCCGACCGCAGCTCAGCGATATACAATCTCGACCTGCGCGAGATAGTGCCGCAACTCTGAAATCGCATTGCGAATGCTGTCGGCGTCACGGGCAATTGCCGCCCGTTCCAGTCCCGCGCCGATTTCCGTGATGAACGGGAACCCATATCCGCCGCCCGAACCCTTCATGCTGTGACCTGTGATACGGATGCCGTCGAAATCGTCCCTGGCGAGCATCGCCTCGACTTTTTCGATATCGCGCTGGCGATTGGCGAGAAAGCCCGGGATCAGATCCTCAAGATCTCTGTCCACCGTCACCTGAACCATGGCTGCAATCCGCGCTCCTGGGCGTTTAGGCGTCACGCTGCTCGTCCGCGGCGTCCTCCGCGACATCGTCGTCGCCGGGTTCCGGCTCATCCGCCCCGGCCGCGCCACCCTTACGGAACTCCGCCGCATTCAGATGATGCTGTGCCAGCAGCTTATAGAACTCCGTACGATTGCGCCCGGCTATCCGCGCCGCGTTGGCGACGTGACCGTTCGTAATGCGCAGCACGCCGATGAGATAATTTCGCTCAAAAGCATCCTTGGCCACCTTCAGCGTCTGAATGCCGGCCGGCTCCTCGCGCAGCGCGCTCTTGGCCATGCTAAGAGGGATGATATCGGTCTTGGTCAGCGTCGTGCACAGTTCCACCA
>CAZTPK010000287.1:0-3631 GCA_964614765.1 uncultured Gammaproteobacteria bacterium | reverse complement strand
GGCCCGCCCCCGGACGACCGCGGGCGGCACGCGGGCCTGCGCAACTACTCTACAAATCCCCTGCCAACCTCACGTCGCGAAACGCGAGGTCATGTCCTCCATCTCCAGCACCAGCCGGAGCAGATCCTCGCTCTGCCGCGTGGTCGACTTGGCCAGCCGCGCCAGGTCCTCCGTGGAACGATTGATGTTGCTTATATTGCGGTTGATCTCCTCGGCGACCGCCGCCTGCTCCTCCACGGCGCTCGCTACCTGCACGTTCATGTCGGTGATGCGCGACACGGACTCCCCGATGGCGGTCAAGGCCACGCCGGCCTCGACGGCGCGCTCCACCGCCTCACTGGTTCGCGCCTGCCCGCGAGCCATGCTTTCGGCCGCCGCGGCAGCGCCCCGGCGCAGTCCCTCGACTATCTCGTTGATCCGGGTCGTGGAGCTCTGCGTGTTGGAGGCGAGCTTGCGCACCTCGTCGGCCCCCACGGCGAATCCCCGTCCGTATTCGCCCGCGCGCGCCGCCTCGATCGCGGCGTTCAGCGCCAGCAGATTGGTCTGCTCGGCGATGTCGCGGATGACGTTGACCACCATGCCTATGTCCTTGCTCTGCTCGCCGAGCTGCGTCACCGTCCCGGCGGCCTGCGCCACCTCCTCGGCCATGGTCTCGATGGCCTCGCTCGCATGCTGCACGACTTTCCGCCCATGGCTGGCCGCGGCCTGGGCCTCCTCCGCCTTGGTCTTGGCGTTGACGGTGTTGCGCGCGATCTCCTGCACCGTCGCACTCATCTCGTTGACGGCGGTGGCCACCTGCTCGGTTTCCCTGCGCTGCACGTCGACGCTGGACTCGTTGGTCTCCGCCGCGGTGCGCGTTTCGTTGGCGAGCTGCGCCAATTGCGCCGCGGTATCAGTCAGCCGACCCGTCACCGTGTGCAGGCGCGCCTCCAACACCCTGATGCCCGTTCGATCTGTCCGATCTCGTCGCTGCGACCAGTGTACACGAGCGACGCCAGCGGGTTGTCGTAGACGGCGCGACCGACCGCGGCCAGCCGCTGCACCGGGCGGGCGAGCAGTGCACCCAGTGACGCGCACAGCAGTCCGCTCGTCGCCACCGCGGCCAGCGTCACGGGGCCCGCGCCGCCGTAGCTGGCGGCCGCCCCTATCGCGGGCAGGCAGCAGGCCGCCATCGCCACGCGCAGCCGCGTCGCGTAACCGGGATTGAAGCGGGACACGATGCGCCTGCCCGCGCGCAGTGCCTCGTAGATCCGCGCGGCCCGCTCCACGACTTGCCGCGCCGGCCTGGTCCGCACGGATTCATAGCCGACCACCTCGCCGTTCTTGAACATCGGCATCACGTAGGCGCTCACCCAGTAGTGGTCGCCGTTCTTGCAGCGATTCTTGACGACGCCCAGCCACGGTTTGTTGGCCTTGAGATGCCGCCAGAGATCCGCGAATGCCTGCTCGGGCATGTCCGGGTGCCGCACGATGTTGTGCGGCTGCCCTTGCAGCTCGGCGAGAGAAAAACCGGATACCTCGACGAACGCCGGGTTGGCGTAGGTGATGACGCCCTTCAGATTGGTGGTCGAGATGATCTGGACGTCATCGTCGAACCCCCGTTCACGGCCCGTGACGGGCTGATTCACGCGCATGATTGCTCCTCCATGTCCAGGTGCGGCCTTCCACCTCCCTGGCAGCGGCGCACGGTGGATCAGCAGGTGCGCCGTTCCGAGGGCGTCAAGCCTCATTGATGTCCTGCCTAACGGCCACGATCGCCGGATCTTTAGCAGGATCCGGCAAGGCTGGACTTGGACTTTTTCTCGACCGCGCGGAGCCGGGAAGCAAGCCCTTTCCGGCGCACCAACTCAGCGCATGAATTTGATCGCGGTCAATCGTGCAGTGGTCCCGGCGCGTGCCGCGCCGCCACGACCGCTACGCCTGCAGGGCCAGGGCGAGGTCACGACGCAGGTCCTCCACGTCCTCGAGCCCGACCGACAGCCGTATCAGTCCGTCGGTGATGCCGGCGCGCGCACGCTCGGCGTCGGTCAGCCGCCAGTGCGTCGTCGTCGCCGGATGCGTGATCGTGCTCTTGGCATCGCCGAGATTGGCGGTGATGGAGAAGAGCCGCACGCCGTCGATCACCTTCCACGCCGCCTCGCGCCCGCCCTCGACCTCGAAGGCGACGATGCCGCCGTATCCTCGCTGCTGCCGCTGCGCCAGCGCGTGCTGCGGATGCGACGGCAGCCCGGGATAATGGACGCTGCGCACGCCCGGCTGCCCCTGCAGCCAGCTCGCGAGCTCGAGCGCCCGGGCGCCGTGGGCCTGCATGCGGAGGCCGAGCGTCTCCAGACCCTTGAGGAACACCCAGGCGTTGAAGGGGCTCAGGCAGATGCCGCCATTGCGAACGACGCCGAAGACCGCCTCGCCCACCAGTTTCTCGGGACCGACCACCGCGCCGCCCACGCAGCGGCCCTGGCCGTCGATGTACTTGGTAGCGGAATGGATGACGATGTCGGCGCCCAGCTCGAGCGGACGCTGCAGCGCCGGCGTCAGAAAGCAGTTGTCGACGGCGAGCAGGCAGCCTCGCGCGTGGGCGATCTCGGCGATGCGGGCGATGTCGGCGATCTCGGTCAGCGGATTCGAGGGCGTTTCGAGGAAAAGCAGTCGCGTCTCCGGTCGGATCGCCCCCGCCCACGCCTCGTAGTCCGTCACCGGCACGAAGCTGGTCGCGACGCCGAACTTCGACAGCTGATTCTGCAGCAATGTCACCGTGGTGCCGAAAACGCTCTGGGAACAGACGACGTGATCGCCGGAGCGCAGCAATCCGAGGCAGAGCGTGAGGATGGCGCCCATCCCGGAGGCGGTCGCCACGCACCGCTCCCCGCGTTCCATCGCCGCCAGCCGCTGCTCGAAGGCGCGCACGGTCGGGTTGGTGAACCGCGAATAGATGTTGCCTGGCAGATCGCCGCGGAATCGCGCCGCCGCCTCGGCGGCGTTCCTGAAGGTGAAGCTCGAGCTCAGGAACAGCGGCTCGCTCTGCTCGCCCTCGTGCGTGCGCACCTGACCGGCGCGCACCGCCAGGGTATCGGTTTCGTACTGGTCGTAAGGGCCCGGCATCGTGTTGCCTCCACGTTTCGTCATGCGGCGCGAGACTGATCTGCATCGGCGATGCGCGGCCGGCGGCGGGCACGAAAAAACCCGCTTGCTAAAGCAGGTGCGGGTGGCATCGCTTTAGCTGTTTGGGAGTGCTGCTTCCCGCGCCCGCAAGCTGATTCAAATCGGCGCTGCTGCTGTCGGCGAATCTAGTGGATGGGGCAGGGGCTGTCAATCTGAACCCTCGTCGAGGGCCGACGACTCGGCGGGACCCTCGCCGGTTCCGGCGACCGATCCCTTGCGGATTGCGGCCGCCAATGCCGCAGCCTCCGCGGCGGACTCACGCGGTGGCGGTCAGGTCGTCGCTCAGCTCGACGACATCGTTGCGGCGCGCCTTCGCGTCGTCGTTGCGCAGCTGGTTGATGCGATCGAGATAGCCGCTGCTGACGTCGCCGGTGACGTACTTGCCGTCGAAGCAGGACGTGTCTAACTGGGTGATGCGTGGATTGCCGCGGCGGCAGGCGTCGATCAGATCCTCGAGATCCTGGTAGATGAG
>CAZTPK010000286.1:0-3634 GCA_964614765.1 uncultured Gammaproteobacteria bacterium | reverse complement strand
GGCCGCAGCGCCGGAGGCGCATCAGGCCGCCGCCGGCGGCTCGGGCGGCAAGGGCAAGAACGACGCGGACGGCGGGGACGGCGGGGAGGACGTAGCGGCGGGGCAGGTCGAAGAAGGCTCCGCCGCCGAGGCCGCGCAGGGCGACGCTGCCCCCGAAGCGACAGCCGCAACGGAGCAGACGGCCGAGGACGGTTCAGGCGCCGCCAACGGCGAGTGCGTCACCAGGACCGCCGAGCAGGAAGCCCACGAGAACGACCCGCATTGGACCTATGAAGGCGAGGCGGGCCCGGAACATTGGGCGGAGCTGAGTCCGAAATACGAGAAGTGCGGCACGGGGACGCGCCAGACACCGATCGATCTCGCCTCCGGCGACGCGGTGCCGATGGGCCTGGAAGACGTGGATTTCCAGTACGGGGCCGCCGAGGCGACGGTCGTCAACAACGGCCATACCATCCAGGTGAACGTGCCGGAGGGCAACGCCATCGTGCTCGACGGCGTGAGCTACGGCCTGGTCCAGTTCCACTTCCACACCCCGAGCGAGCACACCATCGACGGCGCGAGCTATCCGCTGGAAATGCACCTCGTGCACAGGGACGAGAGCGGCAATCTCGCGGTCGTAGGCGTGATGCTGGAGAAGGGCGAGAAAAACCCGGTGCTGGCTCAGGTCTGGGGCAAGTCGCTCCCGAAGAGCGAAGGCAAGGAGGTGACGCTGAAGTCGCCGCTCGATCTGAACGCCCTGCTGCCCTCGGACCGCGCCGCCTACCGCTATCTCGGCTCCCTGACCACGCCGCCGTGTTCCGAGGGCGTGAAGTGGATCGTGATGAAATCATCCGTCACGATGACCACCAAGCAGATCGCGGCGTTCAAGAAGCTCTTCCCGATGAACGCCCGTCCGCTGCAGCCGATCAACGCCCGCTCGATCGTCGAGGACGTCACCCACAGCACGCACGCGGCCAACTGATCGGCGCGGCGGCACCGCGCGCGCTCTGCGGCGTTACCGGGGCGCCGCCGCGGGCGGATGCGGTCCCTCAGCGCGCGTCCGCCCGCCCCAGGCGCTGCTCCCGCTCCGACTGGCGGGTGTATGCCAGCGTTACCAGGGAAAACAGCTGCAGTCCCACCACCACGGCCCCAGCCAGCCTGTAGGCGTCCGCCCCGCCCACACGCGCCACGCTGAGGTCGACCAGCAGACCATAACCCCATTGCACCAGGAACGCGCCGACGAAGACGACGAGGTTGATGGAGGTCATCACCCGACCCGACAGTGCCAGGGGATAGCGTGAGGCCAGCAAGGAGTAGATCTGCGCGCCCGTGCTCGCCGCGGCCCCGAAGAGGAACCAGGCGAGATAGCTCTGCCCGGCAAAGGCAATGATGGCGGCCTGCGCGCCGGTCATCAGCGCCAGCCCGGTCATCATGATCGCGAGCTGCCCGAAACCGCGCCGCATCAGGCGAGTGGCGAACGCCGCGATCGCCAACTGGCCCAGCAGCCCCGCGAGGCACAGGACCAGCTGATAGCGGGCGGCGTCGGCGCGCGCGAGATCGTGCACGTTCATCAGCCAGGGCACGGCCCAGAGACCCTGTATCGCCATGAAGCCGCCGGTGGAGAACGCCGCGGCCGGTACGAACAACCAGAACACCGGCTTCGCGAGAACCGTGCTCAGCCCGCGCAGTTGCTGTCCCAGCGTTTCGCGCTGCAGACCGCTGTCGATGTCCCGCACCGTGCGGAACATGTACACGCAGACGGCGAGACTGACGACGGTGATGATGACGAAAACTGTTCGCCAGCCGATGTACGGCAGCGCCATCTCCAGAGGCGCACTCGAGGTAACGGCGCCCAGTCCGCCCGCCGCCATGATGAGTCCGGTCACCCCGGCCTGCCTTTCCGGCGGCAGGAACTGCGAGGAATACTTCAGCGCCGCCATCAGGCAGGCCGAGACCCCGAGACCCATCACGCCGCGGGCGAGGGTGAGCGCGGTGTCGCCATGCCCGAGGGCGAAGCCCAGCGTGCCCGCAGCGGTGAGCAGCAGCAACGCGGATTCCGTGCGGCGCGGACCGTAACGATCGAGCAGAAGGCCGACCGGCAGCTGTGCGATCGCGAACGTGAGGAAATAGGCGCTGGTGAGCCGGCCGAGCTCGCCCGCGTTCAGCCCGAGCTCGCGGGTGAGCTCCGGGGCGATCACCGCGTTGACAGTGCGCAGGAAATACGAAAGGTAGTACCCCGCCAGAAAAGGCAGGATGGGGAACAGGAGGCGGCGCATGGCGGGCAACTTAGCAGAATCCCGTCGTCGGCGCAGAGAGGCCGTGCAGCGGCGGGATCCGGATGCACGATCGGCGGTCTATGGCGCCCTCATCGCCCCGCGGGCCCGCGTCCTCAGAACTTCATGTCCTCGAAGAACTTCTTCACGCCGTCGAGCCATGAGGACGAGCGCGGACTGTGCTCGCCGCCCTGCAGCGTGTTGCCGAACTCCTGCAGCAGCTCCTTCTGACGCTTGGTGAGATTCACGGGTGTCTCGACCGCCACCCGGCAGAGCAGATCGCCCACGCCGCCTCCGCGCACCGACTTCACGCCCTTGCCGCGCAGGCGGAACACCTTGCCGGTCTGCGTCTCGGGGGGCACCTTGAGCATCACGCGGCCGTCCAGCGTGGGCACCTCCAGCTCACCGCCGAGCGCCGCCACCACCATGGTGATCGGCACCTCACAGTAGAGATCGCTGCCGTCGCGGCGGAAGATCGGATGGTCCTTCACGTGGATGCTGACGTAGAGATCTCCCGGCGGTCCGCCATTTTCCCCGGGCTCGCCCTCGCCCGTCAGGCGGATTCGGTCGCCGTTGTCGACGCCGGGAGGCACCTTCACCTGGTGCGTCTTGCTGTCGCGCACCCGCCCCTGGCCGCCGCACGCCATGCACGGGTCACGGATGATCCGGCCGGCGCCTCGGCACTTCGGACAGGTCTGCTGGACGGAGAAGAAGCCCTGGCTCATGCGGATGTGGCCGTTGCCGCCACAGGCATCGCAGGTCACCGGCGAACTGCCCGCCTTGGCGCCGCTGCCCTTGCATGCAGGGCATTCCTTTGAGGTCGGAGTCTTGATCTTGACAGTGGCGCCGAAGACCGCCTCCTCCAGCGTGAGCTCGAGATCGTATTGAAGGTCCGAGCCGCGATAGGCGCGCGCACCGCCGCGGCGGGCACCGGTGGCGCCGAAGATGTCGCCGAACACGGAATCGAAGATGTCGCTGAAGCCGGCGGCCCCTCCGAACCCGGCCCCGGCGGCGGCCGACGGGTCCACGCCCGCGTGGCCGAATTGATCGTAGGCGGCGCGCTTGCGCTCGTCGCTCAAGACCTCGAAGGCCTCCTTGACCTCCTTGAATTTCTCCTCAGCGGCCTTGTCGCCCGGGTTCCGATCCGGGTGCAGTTTCATTGCCAGTCGGCGATATGCCTTTTTGATCTCGGCCTCGGTCGCGTTCCGGCTGACCTCGAGCAGTTCGTAGTAATCGCGTTTCGCCATGGTTTCGTCGACGTTATCGGCCCAGCGTGCCGCCCCCTGCTCCGCAACGGGCCAGGCATCCGTTGGACGAGCACACCGAGCCCCTGCAGACTTGGCACGCCTGCACGGGCTCATTTCCCGGCGGGGCGCCGCCCC
>CAZTPK010000285.1:0-3653 GCA_964614765.1 uncultured Gammaproteobacteria bacterium | reverse complement strand
GTAGTGAAAACTCGCCTCGGTGAAATTGCCCCACGTCGGCGTGGGCTCGTCACCCAGCGCGAGGATCTCCTGTCCCTTGCGCAGGCCGGCGTCGTCCGCGACCGACCCGGCCTCCACCTCGCCGATGACCGGGCGGATGCCCTCGATCCCCAGGGTGTAGGTGGCCGCGTAGGCGAGGATTGCGAACAGGAAGTTGGCCATCGGTCCGGCCAGCACGATCGCGCTGCGCTTCCACAGGGGCTGGCGATTGAAGGCGCGCCCGAGCTCGGCGGCCGGAACGCTGCCCTCGCGCTCGTCGAGCATCTTCACGTACCCGCCGAGCGGCAGCGCGGCGAGCACCAGTTCGGTGCCGTCGGGGCCGAACCGCCGCTGCCAGAGCGGCCGGCCGAATCCGATGGAGAAGCGCAGGATCTTCACCCCGAGCTTCTTCGCCACCCAATAGTGTCCGAACTCGTGGATGGTGACGAGCAGGCCAACGGCGACGATGAACGCCGCGATCGAGTGCAGTATGGTCACGCCGCCTTCCTCTCCACGCGCTGGCGCACGAATTCGCGCGCCGCCGCGTCGGCGGCCAGCACCGCATCGAGGCTGTCGGCCGCCTGCGCGGCGACGCCGTCGAGCGCCGCGGCGATGAGCTGCGGGATGTCCAGGAACGCCGTCCTGCCCTCGAGGAACGACGCGACCGCCACCTCGTTGGCGGCGTTGAGGATCGCCGTGGATGTGCCGCCAGCGATCATCGCCTGCCGTGCCAGCTGCAGGCAGGGGAAGCGCTCGGCATCGGGCAGCTCGAAGTCGAGCCGGGCCACGGCGAAGAGGTCCAGGGCGGCGACGCCGGAATCCATCCGCCGCGGCCAGGCGAGCGCATGCGCGATCGGCGTGCGCATGTCGGGATTGCCCAGCTGCGCGAGCACCGAGCCGTCAACGTATTCGACCATCGAGTGTATGACGCTCTGCGGGTGCAACACCACTTCAACCTTGTCCTGCGTCGTATTGAACAGCCAGCATGCCTCCACCACCTCCAGCCCCTTGTTCATCATCGTCGCGGAGTCCACGGAGATCTTCCGTCCCATGACCCAGTTGGGATGCGCACAGGCTTGGTCCGGCGTGACCGAGGCGAGTTCCTTCACCGGAGTGCGGCGAAACGGTCCGCCGGAGGCCGTGAGCAGGATGCGCCGTACACCCACTTCGGGCAGGCCGCGCCCGAAACCGGGGGGCATGCACTGGAACACCGCGTTGTGCTCGCTGTCGATCGGCAGCAGCTCGGCGCCGTGGTCGCGCACCGCCTCCATGAACAGGCGGCCGGACATCACCAGCGCCTCCTTGTTGGCGAGCAGCACCCGCTTGCCGGCGCGCGCGGCCGCCAGCGTGGGCAGCAGGCCCGAGGCCCCGACGATGGCGGCCATGACGTAGTCGGTCTCGGGCAGGCTCGCCACGGCCTCCAGTCCGGCGACACCCTCGAGGATCTCGATGGGATGTCCCGCCTGCGCGCAGCGCTGACGGAGCTCGCGGGCGGTACCCGCGTCGGCCATGACGGCATACGCGGGACGGAAGCGCCGGCACTGCTCCCACATCGCGTCGACGTTGGAGTTGCCGGTCAGGGCGACGATGCGGAAGTCCTCGGGATGGCGGCTCAGGACATCGAGCGTGCTGACGCCTATGCTGCCGGTCGAACCCAGTATGGTCACGCCTTTCACGCCGAACCCTCCAACCAGTGCAAACCCAACAAGAATGCCGGCGCGGCCGCGGTCAGGCTGTCCACGCGGTCGAGTACGCCGCCGTGCCCGGGAAGCAGCGACCCGCTGTCCTTCACACCGGCCACGCGCTTGAACAGGCTTTCGGTGAGGTCGCCGACCACCGACAGCAGCACCACGCCGACGGCGAGCAGCGCGTAATGCCAGCGCATGCTGCCCGGTACCGCGACCCACGCCGCGCTCGACAGCGCGAAGAGCGCCGAGGCCGCCACCGCGGCCAGGAGGCCCTCCCAGCTCTTGCCCGGACTCACGCGGCTCGCCAGCCGGCGGCGCCCATAGCGGCGCCCGAAGAGATAGGCGGCGCTGTCGGCCACCCAGATGAGCACCAGCAGGGCGAACACACCGGCCGGGCCGTGCGTGCGGTGCAGGAAGACCAGCGTTGCCCACGCCGGCAGCATGATCGCCCATCCGGCCGGCAAGCGCCACCACAGCCCGCCAGGCGGAGGCCTGCCGGCGACCTGGTAGCGCAAGACGAGCGCCGTGGCCAGGAACCACCAGGCGAGCGCGGGCAGCGCGATGGGCAGGGCGGCGCCCGCTCCCGCCCCGATCCATTCATACATGCCGGCCAGCAGCAGGGCGGTGAGGACCAGATAACACGCGCGTACGGTGCCGCCGGTGGGCCCGGCCAGCGCCGACCACTCCCAGGCACCGAGCAGAACGACGATACCGAGCAGTGCCGCGACCAGCGGCGTCGGAAGCCAAAGCAGGGCGGCGACGCTCGCGACCACGAGCACCGCCGCCGTCAGTACGCGAGTGACCAGCTCCGCGGCGCTTGTGCCCGGCCCGCCCATACTCAACGTTGCTCCCATTGACGCGGACTTGCCGCCACCTGGCGATGCCCGATCCCGGGGACCGCGGCGAGGAAGGCCGACTCAGATGCCGACCGGCACGACCTCGCCGGCGGCGTCGATCTGGTCCCCGGTGCGCCCGAAACGCCGCTGGCGACGGGCATAACTGTCGAGCGCCCTCCGAAATTCGCACTCGTCGAAATCCGGCCACAGGCACTCGGTAAAGTACATCTCGGTGTAGGCCAGCTGCCAGAGCAGAAAGTTGCTGATGCGCTGCTCGCCGCCGGAGCGGATGAACAGGTCGGGCTCGGGCAAATCGCTCAGGCACATCTCCGCCCTCAAGGCCTCGGCGGTCACCGCCTCGGGGCTCATCGCGCCCGCGGCCACCTTGCGGGACAGCGCCCTGGCGGCCTGGGTGATATCCCACTGGCCGCCGTAGTTCGCCGCGATGACCAGCGTCAGCCCGGTGTTCCCGCGCGTGGTGGCCTCGGCATCGGCAATGCAGCGCTGCAGCTTCTCGTTGAACGCCGTGCGGTCGCCGATGACGCGCAACTGCACGTTGTTCTCGCGCATGCGCCTGACCTCCTGCTGCAGCGCGCTGACGAACAGCTCCATCAGCAGGCGCACCTCGGCCTTCGGCCGCCGCCAGTTCTCGCTGCTGAAGGCAAACAGCGTCAGCACCGCGATGCCGCGGGTCGTGCATTCCCGCACGGTGCGGCGAACGGCCTCCACCCCGGCGCGATGACCGGCGATCCGCGGCAGGCCGCGCTGCTTGGCCCAGCGGCCATTGCCGTCCATGATGATGGCAATGTGTCGGGGCAGCGGGGAGATGTCCATCACGGCGTGACCATGTCCGGGCGCGGGTGCGAGGGCGGGCGCGCCGCGCCTCGCCCCTCAGACCTCCATGATCTCCTTTTCCTTCTTGGCGGTGAGCTCCTCCGCCTTGGCGATGTGGTCGTCGGTGAGCTTCTGCACCCGGTCGTGGGCGCGCTTTTCCTCGTCCTCCGTGATCCTCTTCTCCTTGACCATGTCCTTGAGGTGCTGCAGGGCGTCGCGGCGGACGTTGCGTATCGCCACGCGCGCGTTCTCGGTCTCGTGGCGGACGACCTTGGTG
>CAZTPK010000284.1:0-3657 GCA_964614765.1 uncultured Gammaproteobacteria bacterium | reverse complement strand
GTCTTGAGGAGTCATCGGATAACCTCACGATAACCCCATGAGCCCGCACGAGATCACCCGCGACGAGCAGACGGCCCAGAGCGATCGACGCGCGCGCCGCCGTCACGCGATACACGTCGACGCCCTGCTGA
Organism: uncultured Gammaproteobacteria bacterium; assembly: GCA_964614765.1. Classification (GTDB taxonomy): domain Bacteria; phylum Pseudomonadota; class Gammaproteobacteria; order JAJPIJ01; family JAJPIJ01; genus JAJVHZ01. The sequence continues at coordinate 3,526 of CAZTPK010000284.1, read as the reverse complement.
CCGGCCTGGGGCAGCGCGCCTACGCCTGCACGATACGCGATTGCTGCAGCCGCGGACTGCGTCTGGCGTTCGGTCCCTCCATGCTCGAGTCACGGCCCGCCGAGCTCGAGCACGACATTCGGGTCGGCGTGCATTTCCTGGTGCCCGTCGAGGACAAGATGAAGCACATCGACCTGCACGGCCGGGTCGCGCGCGTGTTCAGCAACGGATTGGGCGTTGAACTGCTGGAGGTGACGCCGAAGGTGATTGCCGCGCTGCGCACCATCGTGCTTTCGGCGGTGGCCGAGCAGCGACTGCGCGACCGGAACGAACCGGTCCGCTCCGTCTCGAGCGCGGCAAAGAACGAATACGACCGACGGCTGGCGCTGTGCTGCGACACGCTCGACCGCGAGGCCGGGAAGCTGGCGAACACGCTGCTCAACGTGCTCGAGGAGAAAATGGCCGACGCCGTCGGGCGCACCGATCGCGCCTTCGACCGCAATCAACACGTGCTCGCCATCAGCGCATTGAAGCAGTCGCGCGCCAACGTCGCGACCCAGCTGCAGGTGCTGTTGCTCGGGGAGTTCTTCACATTCACGCAATCCGCGGCGCATCCGCACGATGCGGCGCTCGTCGCCGACGGAGGCGAAGCGGACAGGCCGGAGGCTGCCGACCTGAGCGTCTTTCTCGCCTTGGGCGAGATCATCGCCCACCTCGAGGTGCAGCTTCGTGGCAGGGCGGAAGCGCTCGAACTCGCGCTTGGACAATTGCTCGGCCGCAGGGTCGACCACCAGAACAACCCCCTGAGCGCCGAGAACGTCTGCCGCGTCGTGTTCGATCTGCTGGCCTCGGTCTGGCCGAACAGGCCCAATGCCGACCTGCTGCGGGACGCCTTGCGCGACGGGCTCGGCGCCGCGCTGCCGGCGCTCTACGACCGGCTCAACGAGGCCCTGAAGCCCTGAGCAGGCGTCTCAGGCGGCCTTGGATGCGCCGTCGGCGAGCATCGCGAGGGTCTCGGCCAACTGCGCATCGGCCTGCATGCGCACCAGTGAGAAACAATCCGCGGTCAGCCCCGTGGCCTCCCATGCGCCGACACTGAGGCCTTTCGTCCAGGTATCCTGGGCGAGTTCGTCCTGCACGGCGCGCATCACCCAGTATCCGATGTGGACGATCGACTCGACCACGGCCGGCGGGGCGGCCATGCGGGGCTGCAGGTGATGGGCAATCGCCGAGCACAGATTCACGGGCAGGTTCCATCGCCGCGCAAGCAGGCCGCCAACCTCTGCGTAGTCGCAACCGATCAGTGCGCGTTGCGCCTCGACGAGGGGCCGCTCGCCCCGGGCCGCCTGACGCGATGCCTCCGCTGCCTCCTCGGGCACCCGCTCGTACATCACCAGGGTGCCGAGCCCGTGCAGCAGTCCCGCCACGAACAACCGTTCGCTGTCCAGGACATTGCAGAGCTTGGCCACCGAGCGCGCGGCGAGCGCACAGTAGACGCTCTCGCGCCAGAAGCGCTCCATGTCCAGGTGCCGCGGCCGGGCCGACTTGAAGACCGCGGCCACCGACGTCGCCAGCGCAAGATCATGGATCTGCTGTATCCCCAGGACCACGAGCGCACGCGAGACCGTTTCGATCTTCGAGTTGAAGCCGTATAGCGGGCTGTTCACCAGTCGCAGCACCCGGGCCGTCAATGCGGGGTCGGCGCTGATGGCTTTGGCGAGATCGTTGGTGGAGGAACGCGGATCGTCGATCACGCGCTTGATGTGCAGATAGGCGGCGGGCAGCGACTTCAGGGTTTCCACCCCTTCCACGAGTTGTGCTGCGGTGTATGGCATGCCCCGTACGCGCCTCCCGATCGCGTTGCATCTCTCCCTCCCCCTGACGCCGGCCCGTGCCTTTCCCACGAGGCAATCCGACCATCCGCTCTAATCCGTTGAGCAGGACGAATTTCTCCACAACAGGGCCGCCCAATGCCACTCCCTTGGTGAGACCTATATCACAGCCAGAGCACCAAGTGTCAAAAAAATGTCGATCGGCACCCTTTTCCTCGACCGCGCGCGCCGCAGCCACTCATGTGCCGCGCTGCATGCGCCAAGGTGTCGATCGCGGGCCGCGCCTGCATGCACGTCGAAGCGGCGAGCGGCCGGACGCCGCGCGATGCGTCCCCATTGGCAGCTGCGCCTTCGAACCGCGTCGCCCGACGTGGCTTGCCACCGGCGGGTGCGATCGTTGTAAACTGCGCACAGCCGTCGCCCACTCCGCCCGCGGGCGGTACGCACCGGGCCGGCAGCAAGGATCGCGATTCAATCTATCGGACAAAGGAGGTCCGCCATGTCTCTTTCCCGCGCTGGGGTTCCCAGCAGTAAGCACTTGTACCGCGGTCGCGACGCCGCATCGACTGTTGCCGGCATGTGCATCGTGGCCGCATTGGTCGCGAGCAGCGACGTCGCCCTCGCCGCGTCGGTGACCTATGACTTCGACTCCGTCAGCGTCCCCGGCGCGAGCGATACGATCGATGTCTGCCAGCCGAGCTGTCCGCTCGGTGTGGTCGCCGGTCTTCCCGGCGGCGATGACGGCGTGCGCGCCAGTTCGGGGTCGACCACTGCCGCGCGCGTCAACGTGCGCAATGCGGCCAATCCGATCAACGGCAGCGACGCAGTCAGGGACGATGCGACGTTCAACGGCTATTTCGGCGCGGCGGGCGCTCCGCTGCTGAACAATTTCCTCGTCCTCGGCGACAACGACGGTGCGATCTTCGGAGCCGGGACGGTTTCGCCCGGGACCGGGCAGTCCTTCGTGCGCCTGCCGTTCCACGTACCGGCCGGCACCGCGACGGTACAGTTCGCCTTCGACATGGCCTTCAACGGCAGCGACACGAGCGAGGCCGCCGAGGACATCGTCAACGTCAAGGTGACCAACGCGGCCGGTACCGTATCGCCCATGCAAATCGCGTCGCTCAGCAGCGGCGCGGGATTCCAGTCGCGGCGGTTCCTCCCCGGCGAGCTGCCCACCTGGACTCCGACCGCGGCGCAGAGCGGCGTGACCTGGTGGCTGGAGTTCGAGTTGCTGGAGGACGGTGACGGCACTCAGTCGGCCATCGGCCTGGACAACGTCGGCATCGCGACGGCGCCGGTCCCGTTGCCGGCGCCAGCGCTGATGCTGGGCTCGGCGCTGATCGCCGTGTCCCTGCTCAGGCGGAGGACGGGATAGTCCATGCAGCCGGGGCGGGTCGTGCGCAGTGCCGAGCGGTACGCGCGTTTCGCCCCGGCGGCTTCGAGGACGTTGGTGCTATACTCCGCCTGACGGACGTCGAGTCGAATGAAATCACGATATCCCATACTGGTGTTGCTCGTGGCCGCCTGCGCCGCCCTGCCCGCGCAGGCGCGCATGTACCAGTGGGTCAATCCGCAGACCGGGCGCACGCAGATGTCCGGCAAGCCGCCGGCCTGGTACCGCAGCGACAAGCCTGGCCCACGCGTCTTCGTCTTCGAGAACGGCCGCCTGATCGATGACACCGCCCGGGCGGTGGCCATCGAGGAGCGCGCCG
>CAZTPK010000283.1:0-3665 GCA_964614765.1 uncultured Gammaproteobacteria bacterium | reverse complement strand
CCCGTCGCGCGGTGGCGAGGCGGCGCGGATGCTTGCGCCGCGCGGGGGCTCTCCATTAACCTCCGTCCATGCCCGGAGGATTGCGCCTGCACCAGCACCTGCGCCGCTGGCGAGGCGCCGCCATGGCGCTCGCCCTCGTGCTCGCATTGGCGCAAATTGCGCTCGCGGCGCACGCCCTGAGGCACTTCGTAGCCGCCCCGGGCGAGCAGCACCATTGCCCGGCCTGCAGACTCGCGGACCATGTCCCCGTACTGACCGCGGAACCGCCCTCGATACCCGCAAAACCCACCGGCGCGGAGATTCCGCCTGCCGCCGTCGCCGTCGCCCCCTCCTCGCCCGAGATCGTCGTCCTTCCGCGCGGTCCGCCCGCGTAGTTCCACGGTACGCACCTGCCATGCGATCGGGCCCGGCGTGCGCCGCGCCCGCGGCGTGGCCATGCCTGACCTCGAACATTCCGACGCGGAAGGACCACCATGCATACCAGAACTCTTGCATTGCTTGCCGGGACCGTCGTCAGCACGCTCGCAAACGCGGCCGGCTCCGACACCGACACCCTCGACACCGTGACCATCACCGCTTCCCCCCTCGACGAGGACGAGTACCACATGGCGCAGCCGGCCACCGTGCTGTTCGGCGGGGAACTGAAGCGCAAACTGCACCCGACGATCGGCGAGACGCTGGCGCGCGAGCCGGGGATCAGCTCGACCAATTTCGGACCTGGCGCCAGCCGGCCGATCATCCGGGGGCTCGGCGCCTCGCGCGTACGCATCCTCGAGAGCGGCATGAGCTCGATGGACGTCGCCGGCCTCAGTCCCGACCATGCCGTGAGCATCGAGCCACTCGCTGCGACACAGATCGAGGTGCTCAAGGGACCGGCTACACTGTTCTACGGCAGCGGCGCGTCCGGCGGCGTGGTCAACGTGGTGACCAACCGCATCGCCTCGACGCTGCCGGAGAAGGTCACCGGCGCCGTCGACAGCCGCTTCGACTACGCGACTTCCGAGCAATCCGGCGCGTTCACGATCGACGCGCCGTTCGCCGACATGTTCAATCTCCACCTCGACGGGTCGGTGCGTGCGACGGACGACTACGACATCCCCGGCTTCGGCAACATCGACCCCGAGCCGGGCGATGAGGATGGAACGCTGAACTTCAGTTCGACGGAGACGAATAACCTCACCGGCGGCCTCTCGTACATCGGCGGCTGGGGTTATCTCGGTTTCGACGCCGGTCACCTGGCGAGCAATTACGATATCCCGGGCGAGGGCGCGCGGATTGACCTGAGGCAGTTGCGCTACGACGTCAAGGGCGAGATCACCAGGCGGTTCCTCCCGGGCATCGAGCGCATAAAGGTTCAGGTCGGACACACCGACTATGAACACCAGGAGCTCGAGCCCTCCGGAGAGGTCGGGACGACCTTCCTCAACGACGAGTTCGAGGGGCGCCTGGAGATGCTGCATGACCCCATCGGCATCGGGACCGGAGCCGTCGGACTGCAGATCCAGCACCGTGACTTCGAGGCCGTTGGCGAGGAGGCGCTGACTCCGCCATTGACCTCGGATTCCGCCGGCCTGTTCGTATACGAGCATGCCGACATCGGCGAGTGGCACGTCGAGATGGGCGGCCGGGTCGAACACCAGAAGCTCCGGACCAACGATGGTTCGGCACCCGGGGTCGAACATCTCGTTTACAGCCTGTCCGGCGGCGCGATCTGGAGCTTCGCGCCCGGCTACGGCGCTGGCGTGTCCCTGACGCGTGCCGAGCGCGCGCCCAGCCTCGAGGAGCTCTACAACAATGGCCCGCACGAGGCGACGGCGAGCTTCGAGCGGGGCGACATCGACCTGACGGAGGAGACCTCCAACAACGTCGACCTCAGCTTCCGCCGCCTCGAAGGCAACTGGACCTGGACCGTCAACCTGTTTGCCAACTATATCGAGGACTACATCTACGAGACCGAGGTCGATCAGGACGGCGACGGCGTCGCAGACCTCGTCGACGAGGAAGGCAATCTCGTCCCGGCCGGCACCGACGAGGCACTGCTGCTGGTCGACTTCGTCCAGGGCGACGCCGTTTTCTACGGGGCCGAGGCGGAGACCACGATCGGGTTATGGAAGGGATCCTTCGGCGAACTCGACGGCAGACTGTCGGCCGATCTCGTCCGTGCAACGCTGACCGACGGGGACGATCTGCCGCGCATCCCGCCGTTCCGGCTGGGCGCCGGCCTCGACTACCGGTACGACGGGTGGCTGGCCAACGTCGATCTGCTGCATGTCTTCGATCAGGAGAACACAGCGGCGCTCGAAACGGAGACGGACGGCTATACGCTGCTCGAAGCAGGCGTCAGCTACACGCACGCGACCCGGCCCGCGGACTACACGCTGAGCCTGCGCGGCACCAATCTTCTCGATGAGGAGGCGCGCCTTCACACCTCGTACTTGAAGAATGTCTCGCCGCTGCCGGGACGCAGTGTGATGGCATCGTTGCGGGTGGCATTCTGAGGAAGCTCTGCAAAAGGCCAGAGCCTCCTGCGGTGCATAAATGCACCGCCATGGTCGACGGCCCCAGGCCATCGACCCTGAAGGTCGGCAAGAATCACATATCTTGCCGACGGTGTTCTGAGGAACCCAGGATGGACCCATTCAGAGCTTACCCAGGCCCCTGGGTGGCCCCGGCCAGCACAACCGAGGCGAGAGCAGTCCGCGAACGGCGGCATCGCGGTTTCTCGCGCCCGCACGGGGGCGGGCGGTCAATCGCCGCGGTAGACGCAGCCGGCGGTGCAGGTCTCGCGAACCTCGATGCGGCACAAGGCCGGCAACGCGGGTTTCAGGCGCCTCCAGATCCAGCGCGCGAGATTCTCGCTGGTCGGATTCTCCAGGCCCGGGATCTCGTTCAGATAGCTGTGATCGATCTCCTCGAAGATCGGCTGGAAGGCCGCCTTGACGTCGGCGAAGTCCTGGACCCACCCGAGGGGCTCCTGCAGCGGTCCCTCCACGTACACTCCGATACGGAAAGAATGCCCGTGCAGCCGCGAGCACTTGTGGCTGCCCGGCAGGTTCGGCAACCGGTGTGCGGCCTCGACGCTGAACTCCTTGAAGATCTCCATATCCGCCGGCGACCCTTCAGCGGCTCGATGCCGCGCAGACGTGATTCATGGCGCGGCTCACGCGTCCGAGCCGATCGCGGCGTCGCGAAAGGCCTCGTAGATCCCGACCGCGCGGCGCCATACCGGCCCGGGTTCGCCGGTGCCCACCGGCCGCCGGTCGAGGCTCGTCACCGGCGCAATCTCGCGGCTGGAGCCGGTCACCCAGATCTCGTCGGCGTTATCGAGCTCAGAACGCGCTATCACTCGCTCCTGGCACTCGATCCCGTGCCTGGGCAGCAGCTCCACCAGCAGATCGCGCGTGACCCCGGGCAGCAGACACCTTCCGTGCGGCGGTGTGGCCACGACGCCGTCCTTGACGAGGAACACGTTGCTCGCCGCGCCCTCGTTGACCAGTCCGTCGCGCACCAGCAGGGCCTCGTACGCCCCCTCGTCGGCGGCCTTCATGCGCATCAGTACGTTCGCAAGCAACGCAATCGCCTTTACGTCGCACCACCGCCACCGGATGTCCTCGACCGTCACCGCCGCCACCGGCTTGTGATTGTCGCGCACGACGGGATAGCTC
>CAZTPK010000282.1:1535-3671 GCA_964614765.1 uncultured Gammaproteobacteria bacterium | reverse complement strand
CAGTTCCATCGTGCCGTCCTTGAACTCGCGCGCCGAGAGAATCTCCGGCGTGATCGGCGAGACCAGGATGTCGGCCGCCATGACGGCGGCGTCCTGCAGGGGACCCACCGCGCCCTGGGTGTCGATCAGGACGCAGTCATAGGCGCCGGCGACGACGGGCGCCTGAAGCGCGAAGCGAAGACGGAAGCCGCGGTCGATGCGGTTCAGCAGCCAGTGGGGAAGATTGCCCTCGGGATCGTCGGATACGACGATGTCGAGGTTCTGGTAGATGGTCGCAGTGATGCAGGCCGGCGTGACCTCGCCACGCACGATGACCTCGGTCAGGCCGGCCGCCGGTTTCGCAGTCGCAAGCGGAAAGTACTTGGAGAGCGACGGCTGGACGTCGGCGTCGATCAGCAGGACGCGCAGCCCCATGTCGGCGAGCAGCGCCCCGAGATTGGCCGTGACGGTCGTCTTGCCGACTCCGCCCTTCGTACTGGTTATCGTGAACTTGATCATCGATTCCGCGCGGATTCAGGTCCTTGATCAGCTATACGGAAACGCGCTGAAAAGTGTCGGGTCACCTTCGCAAGTAGGCGCCAAGCCCCTGGTCTGCAAAGACCTTTCGGATGCGCTTGATCTCCTCGTAAAGCGTGCCGCGCGGGATTCGGAGCCGCGCTGCTGCCTCTTTGATCGACAGCCCCTCTTCGCCCAGCATCGTGCACAAGCGACGCTGTAGTGGCGTCAGGCGTTGCATGGCACGAGCGATGTCGAGGCGGGAGTCGTTCCGGTCGATGCCGGATTCGGTGCCCGACGGCGCGGACGCCGAGGCGTCGAGCAGGTCGGCGAGCGCCGGTGCATCGTCCGACTCGCCGACTGCGGCATCGAGAGAGACGGCCTCAAGATTGCCGCCGCGTTTGCTCGTCTCGGCCTCGCGAACCAGATCGGTCAGCTTGTTGCGGAGCACGCGCGCCATGTAGGCGATCGGCGGTCCGTCGGGATCGGGGTCGAGCTTTCGCCGCACCTCGATCCAATGCGCGAGGCATTCCTGCAGAAGGTCGTCGAACTCCTCGCGCTCGAGACTTCGCGACCGCCTGCGGAACTCGCCGACCAGTTTCTTCGCTACTGCAATCTCCCATTGCTGGAGTCCTTCCCCATACCTGAGCGCCATTTCGCCCCCCGTTCGTCACGCGACGGGGAGATGAACGAGCGCTACTCAGGGGGGTCAGCAACTCATAAGCTATTGAGAATCAATTACTAACGGCCGCCCGGGCACGGCTGGTCCGACACTTTTCGGAGGAATCCCGTATCCACTAACCAAGGGCTCAAGCGATGGATGGCGATCCGTCGCGAAGGAGGTCTGCGGTAGCTCAACCGCGCGGTTGATGCGTGGTGCCGCCCGGCGTGTGGCCGGGCAGAAGCAACTACGGAAACGTCGAGGTGGCGGCTCAGGCGCTGCGCCTCGCGCGTTGTGCGAGCCGTCGTGGAGCGATTAGCGAGGGCGCAGTACGCGAATGAAACCTGAAAGACAGTTCATGACACGACCGAGATCAACGAGCGTCCGCGAGACACAGACGCCGGCCGCCAAGGCATCGGATCCCAAAGCTGGCGATGCCGCCGGCGCTCATGATCAGCCTTCGCCCACGCGGAATGAGGCGCCGAAGCATGGCGCGGATTTGCCGCAGCTCGTGCCGAGTCCCCTGCCGTTTCGGCGCACCATCCGGCGTGCGGAACTGCGCCAGATCGTGCCGCTTGCGGACACGACGATCTACGAGATGGAGCGACGCGGCGAGTTTCCGCAGCGCTTCTGCATCACGTCGCGGTGCGTGGTGTGGGATCTGGAAGAAGTCGAAGCATGGATCGACGCGCGGCGGAAGGCATCGAACGCAGCACTGCTGAAGCGCGCACCGGTGCCCGATGTACGGCAGCGCAAGCGCCGTCCGGTCAGAGGGGAGTCTGCGTCGTAACGAGCACTACGACCGACGGCAGCAGCGGCGTCCTTCCGTCGCTTGCCAGCTTCGCTGACTTCGGCCATGAGCGGCCATTGGGCCTCGCTGCTTCGCTGCCACGAAGCGGGCGGTCAAGTACTCGTGGAACCATACGCAATCCGCAGGGCGTCGTGACGGACGAGCCTATTTGACCAGCGACAGCATAGAA
>CAZTPK010000282.1:0-1524 GCA_964614765.1 uncultured Gammaproteobacteria bacterium | reverse complement strand
TTGGCGCCGCCGCCGGACAGCCATCGGTCTGCGGGCTCCTTGCGAAGTCGCGACATGCCGTTCGCGGCGCCGAACGCGATCCGGAACGCGTCGGTGTCATGGTGCAGTTCGCCCAACACGAAGAAGTCGCTTCCGAACGCTGCACTGCGCTGGTACCACAGTAGCCTTGTCTGACTATGGCAAACGATGCACGCAGGCGCGGTCGCCCTCTTGGCCAGCTTGATGGCAGCCGCCGTGAGACTGGCGTCGAAGTCCTTGGCCAATTCCTTGGCCACGTCAAGGTTCGCGCGCTTGCCCTGCAGCCACGGTACGACCAGGTAGTCGGGAAGGATCAGCTGACTCGCAAACGCGTTCGCATGTGCCTCCACCGATCTCGCCTCGGCGTTCTGAGGTCCGATGACTTCCTTCGCGCATTGAAACGAGCCGGTCTTGCGGTCGCAGATCCAATGGGCAAGTTCATGGGCCAGTGAAAAGCGCCGGCGGCCTTCGTAGCTCCCCGAAGAGTTAACGCTGATGACCGCGCGATCGGCCGCGGCGACTAATCGAGCCTCGCAACCATCGAGGTGGCGGTGCACAACCTTTGCGCCGTGTGCGTTGGCGATCGCTTCGAGGTCGATTTGGTCCGGCGCGACGACGCCGTGCGACCAGAGCAGCCGCTCAGCTGGCGAGAGCCGTGACGGGTCAACCCCCATGTTGATCAGCGTCGATCTCGCCCAGAGCTACCAAGTCGTCGTACAGGCTCTCCCAGTCGGCAACTGACTGTTGCTTGCCCTGGCGGAACGCCAGACCGAGACTTGGATTGCGGACAAACGCCTCCTGGACCCTCTTCTTCAACTCTTCGATGGCGGGGCGGATGCCAGAGGGCGCCCGAGGGCTTGTGGCAGTGCCCATGCGCTTCTTGGCCTCGGCCAGTCGTTTCCGGAGTGCGGCCGCTGCCGCGTCTCGCATTGCCGACTTCACACCGGCCGCGATCGCCACCGGGTCCTCGCCGTCTTCCACCGCTTCACGGCGCAGTTCGGCATCGGGTGTGTTCAGAATGTCCTCCAGCGCGGCGACCCGAAGCGCCGCCAGTTCTTCTCGAACTTTGGACTTGGTCATGACATCCTCCTGCCGGGAAACAGCTTGGCCACGCCCCGGCGCAGGCGTTTCCTGATCGTTTCGTACTGAGTCGACGTGAACCCCGCCAGTTCGCGGGCCTTGGCGGGCGACTGCCCCTCTTTGAGGCACATCACAAGCCAGCCCACCTCTTGGTCGTTGGCGAAGAACGCGTCGATGCGATCAGCATCGGCCTTGGCCCGCGCGATCACCTCTGCGTCTTCTTCGATCTCAAGCGCATCCGCCTCGACCCCCGGCGTCGTGAAGCCCAGGAAATCGAGCACATGATTAGCCGTGTCGCCCGGCAACGCCAGTCCCTCCAGGCGATCCGTCATCGCCATGTCGTGCGAGTCGCGCGAGCCGTTCGAGATGCTCAACATGGTCATGATCATGTAGGCCACAAAAGGAACACGCCGCTTAGGCCAGTGC
>CAZTPK010000281.1:0-3692 GCA_964614765.1 uncultured Gammaproteobacteria bacterium | reverse complement strand
CATCAAGACCGGCGAGAGCACGCCGGACGGGCGCATCTACCTGAAACGGGAGGAAGAGTGCCTGGCCGCCTGCTGCGGAGCCCCGATGATGCAGGTGAATCACCGTTACTACGAGAATCTCACCCCCCAGAAGGTCGACGAGATCCTGGACGCCCTGAAATGAGCGATATTCCGCTGAATCAGTGCTGCTACGAGACGCTGCAGTTCGAGCAGCCGTGGACACTGGAGAACTACCTGCGGATCGGCGGCTACGAGGCATGGCGCACTATCCTCGCCGAGCGGACGCCGCCCGACAGGGTCATCGAGGAGGTCAAGGCCTCCGGCCTGCGGGGCCGCGGCGGCGCGGGATTTCCGACGGGCGTGAAATGGAGCTTCATGCCGCGGTCCGCGCCGGTACAGAAGTACATCGTCTGCAACTCCGACGAGAGCGAACCGGGTACATGCAAGGACCGCGACATTCTTCGGTTCAATCCCCACGCGCTGGTCGAGGGCATGGCCATCGCGGGCTACGCGATCGGCGCGACAGTCGGGTACAACTATATGCGCGGGGAGTTCATGGATGAGCCCTATCAGCGCTTCGAGCAGGCGGTGCGGGAGGCGTATGAGCTCGGGCTGCTGGGCAGGAACATCCAGGGATCGGGCGTGGATTTCGACCTGTACGGCTCGCTGGGGGCGGGCGCCTACATCTGCGGCGAGGAGACCGCCCTGCTCGAGTCGCTCGAGGGCAAGAAGGGCCAGCCGCGATTCAAACCGCCGTTCCCGGCGAATTACGGCCTCTACGGAAAACCGACGACCATCAACAACACCGAATCGCTGGCCTCCGTGCCCACGATACTGCGCAAGGGCGCCAAGTGGTTCGCGGCCATGGGTAAGCCGACCTCCGGGGGCACGAAGATTTTCTCCGTGAGCGGGCACGTGGCCAAGCCCGGCAATTACGAGATCCCGATGGGCACGCCGTTCAGGGAACTGCTGGAGCTCGCAGGCGGGATGCGGGGCGGGCGGGCGCTGAAGGCCGTCATCCCCGGGGGCTCCTCGGTGCCGGTCGTTCCCGGAGAGATCATGATGACGCTCGACATGGATTACGACTCCATCAGCAAGGCCGGCTCGATGCTGGGCTCCGGCGCGGTCATCGTCATGGACGAGACCACCGACATGGTGAAGGTCCTGCAGCGCATCTCGCGCTTCTATTTCTCGGAGTCCTGCGGACAGTGCACCCCCTGCCGCGAAGGCACCGGCTGGCTGTATCGCATGCTTACCCGCATCCTCCAGGGGGCCGGTACGATCGACGACATTGCCCGCCTCGACGATGTCGCCTCGAAGATCGCAGGCCGCACCATCTGCGCGTTGGGAGACGCGGCGGCGATGCCGGTGCAGAGTTTCATCAAGCACTACCGGCACGAGTTCGAGCACTACATCAAGCACGGCCGCAGCGTCGTGGGCGACGAGAGGGCCAGGGCCGCGTAGGCCCCGGGGCGACCTGCGATTGGGCAATCCGCCCCGGACGCGCCGCCTCCAACCACCGACGACGGCATGACCATCACGACCGAATGAGCGAAGAACTCGTCAACATCGAAGTCGACGGCGTACCGATGAAGGCGCGCAAGGGCGCCATGATCATCGAGGCCACCGACGCGGCCAATGTCTATATCCCGCGCTTCTGCTATCACAAGAAGCTCTCGGTGGCGGCCAACTGCCGCATGTGCCTCGTGCAGGTGGAGAAGATGGCCAAGCCGGCGCCGGCCTGCGCCACGCCGGTGATGGAAGGCATGAAGATCTACACCAAGTCGCCCGCGGCCCGCGATGCGCAGAAGGCGACGATGGAGTTCCTGCTCATCAACCATCCCCTGGACTGTCCCATCTGCGACCAGGGCGGCGAGTGCGAACTGCAGGATCTCGCGATGGGCTACGGCTCGAGCGTTTCGCGCTATACCGAGGGCAAGCGCGTCGTAAAGGACAAGAACATCGGACCGCTCATCCAGACCGACATGACCCGCTGCATACACTGCACTCGCTGCGTGCGGTTCGGCGAGGAGGTGGCGGGACTGCGCGAGCTCGGCGCGACTGGGCGCGGCGAGTACATGCAGATCGGCACGTACGTAGAGAAGGCCGTGCGTTCCGAGCTCTCCGGCAACGTCATCGATCTCTGTCCGGTCGGCGCCCTGACCTCGAAGCCCTACCGGTACACGGCGCGCGCCTGGGAGCTGCGGGCGAAGCCCTCGATCGCGCCTCATGACTGCGTAGGCTCGAACATCGAGATCCACGTCAAGGGCCAGAAGGTAAAGCGAGTGGTTCCGAGGGAGAACGAATCGATCAACGAGGTGTGGATATCCGACCGGGATCGCTACAGCTACGAGGCGCTGAACAGTCCGGGACGCCTGCTGGCGCCCATGGTCAAGGACCACGGCCAGTGGCGGGAAGTGGACTGGGACACCGCGATCAAGGCCACCGCCGAATCGTTGCGGACACTGCTGCGCGAGTCCGGGCCGGGGCATCTCGCCGGATTGGCCTCGCCGAATTCGACTCTCGAAGAGCTCTACCTGTTCCAGAAGCTGCTGCGGGGGCTCGGAGTCGGCAACATCGATCACCGGCTGCGGCAGGCAGACTTCCGCGACCAGGATCGCGCGCCGCTGTACCCGTCGCTGGGACAGTCGATCGCGGATCTCGAGCAGCAGCAGGCGGTGCTGCTCGTCGGTTCCGACGTGCGCCGGGAGCAGCCGCTCATCAACCACCGCCTGCGCAAGGCGGCGATGCGGGGAGCGGGAATGCTGGTGATCAATCCCGTGGATTTCGACTTCAACTGGCCCGAGCGCGAGAAATTGGTCGTGGCGCCGGGTCTGATGATCGCGGCGCTGGCGGGCGGCGCGCGCGCCCTGGCGGAAGCCGCCGGCGACGCCGATGCGCTGGCGCGCCTGCACGACGCGCGCGTCGAGGAGGTCCACCGGCGCGTCGCGCAGCAGCTCAAGGACGCCTCTCGTAGCACGCTGCTGCTCGGCAACATCGCCGCGGCACACCCCGACGCCTCGATACTGCGATCACTCGCGCAGGTAGTCGCCAGGCTCAGCGGCAGCAAGCTCGGCTATCTCAGCGACGGCGCGAACGGCGCGGGCGCGTGGCTGGCGGGGGCGTTGCCCCATCGCGGTCCGGCCGGTCAGCGCGCGGCCGTAACGGGCATGGACGCGCTCGCCGCGCTGCGCAAGCGCATCCGGGCGTACATGCTCCTAGGCGTGGATCCCGAGCTGGATACCTGGGATGGACATGCCGCGGCCATCGCCATGGAGCGCGCCGGCTTCGTGATCGCCATAAGCGCATTCCGCAGTGATCTGCTCGACAGACATGCGCACGTGTTGCTGCCCATGGCGGCCTTCGCCGAGACCGCGGGCACCTATGTCAACGTGCAGGGTGACTGGCAGAGCTTCGAGGCGGCGGTCGCCCCGCAGGGCGAGGCCAAGCCTGCGTGGCGCATCCTGCGCGTACTCGGCGATGCCCTGGGCCTCGAGGGCTTCTCACATATGCAGAGCACCGAGGTGCGCGACGAACTGCGGGCGATGGTCGCCGACCGCGTGCCCGAGAACATCGCCGATCTGCCCGCCGGCGCGCTCATCTACAAGGCGCCGACCAGTGGCGTCGAGAGGGTCACCACCGTATCGATGTATTCGAGCGACGCGCTCGTGCGCCATGCGCCGGCACTGCAG
>CAZTPK010000280.1:0-3693 GCA_964614765.1 uncultured Gammaproteobacteria bacterium | reverse complement strand
TGTCAGCGTCGCGTTCAAATCACTCGCCTTCCGGCTTAGACGGCTCGGTGTAGAAATAGATGCCGAAGCTGATGCGCTGCCGCGGCGACTTCCGCTTCGCATCTTCGCGCTCGAGCTCGATGGCGCGCCGGCTGATCGCGTGCAACGCCTGCATGCCCTGCTCGCGCGCCAGTTCGGCAAGCGCGGCGACCGACGCCTCGCTCAGCTCATCGCTGACGACGCTGCGCTCGATCATCGCCGGACCTGTGCCCGAGAGGTTGTGCGCGCAGCTGGCGATGTGATCGTGGAGATTCTGTCCGAAGTAGAACGCCTTCTCGTCGAACCCCTTCTCCGGCACGAACGCGTCGACGACCAGTGAAACGTTATCCTCCTCGTCGAGGCGTGCCACGCCCAGCCGCAGCCACTCGTCGAGCACGACGCGCGGCCGTATGTCCGTGTTGACCGAGGCGACCAGCTCCTCGAAGGACGGCCCGGTCTGGCCTGCCGCGAGTCTCGGCAGCGGACGGGGACGACCGCGCTTGTCCAGGTAGCGCCGTGCGGTCGTCCACACCGCGACGAGCTGCGAGCCCAGGGGCACGGACGCTGGCACGATGTCCACCGCCCGCTTGCCGCGCCACAGCCGTTTGACGTCCTTGCGATGCACGCCGGTCAGCAGGCTGATGCGGCTGTCGGTCTGATCCTTGCCCGGCAGGGCGAAGTCGTGGGCCGCAACCTCCACGTAGACGGACTTAAGCAGCCGGATGAACATCGGATAGGTGAACTGGTGGCGCAGCAACAGGCGCACGAGCGGCCGGAGCACGCGCGCGAGCGCGGCCACCAACGCCTGGGGCGTCTCGCCCAGGTGCTGCTTGTCGTCAGCCTTCACGGCGGCCGGGGCCTCCCGAAGCGGTGTAACTTTTTACCACGCAGGCATCATACACCCACCCCGGGCCTGTTTCTCGCTCGCGCCTGCCACGAGACCCGGAGCAGGGAGGACGCGGAAAGCCTGGCCGCGGCGACGGACAGTCATCGCCTGCGCGCCATACTCGCCAGCGGACGCGCGCCCGCCGCGCTCCGCGATCCCTCCGCCTCGGCTCGTTCGGCTCGCATCGTTCGTCCGCCGTCGCCCTCGGGACCGGAGGCCTCCCGCTTCGCCCACGTCGTCGGCGAGATCCGCACCCGGGCCGTGAATGCGCGCGCCAGCGCCGAGGCGCTCTGGTGACCCACCCCGCTCGCGACCACCTTCGCCGGCTTGCCCTTGCGCAGCAGCGGCTGCGCCAGACTGATGCGCCAGCGGCTCGGGTATTTGCCGGGGGCCTGCCCAACCCAGCTGCGAGACCAGGGCGCACAGCGGGCGCGCGGCATCCCCGGCTCGCGCGCGAGCGCATCGACCGTCCACGCCCGCGCCCGGTGCGCATGCATGGCGCTGATCGCCTTGGCCAGCTGCGGGGTCCTAGGTCGACGCGCGCATGGCCTCGCGGACATCCTCCGGTTGCGTCGAGTCGACCCGCGGATGCCAGCGCGCCCACTGAAAGCGTTGATAAAAGAGCCGTCCAGCGTGCGGCGGCCGCGAGTAGTCGTACTCGGGCAGCGGACGGAAGATCTCCCTGCAGGTGCCGATATGGCCGAGATTGCCACGCTCTGATTCATAGAGCGCGAGCAGCCTGGCCTTCCGTTCGGCCTCCGTGGCTGACAGGAAGATAGCTCGCTCGTGCCCGTCGTCGATCGGAAAGGCGTGCGATCGCGTTCTCCCACCGCGGAAGTTGTACTCGCTGAACTCCCAGACCTGCGATTTGACGACGAAAAGCGAGCCGATGAAGTTGGCGACGTCGTGATCCTGGTGCCCGCCTTCGTAGGCCGGAACCCATAGCGTCGGGCTCCGGACTTCCTCCAGCAGCGCACAGACCGTCCGCGCGGTCTGCGCGATGTGATGCCGAAGCTCGCGGCTGGGGACCTCGCTGCGGTGGCAGACGTCGACGCCGAGTTCGGACGCGACTGCGCAGGATTCGGCGTGCCGGCGCCGGAGCCGCCTTTCGTAGGCGCTTCCCCGTTGCCAATGCCACATCGAGTCGCGCGGCGGTACCCCGGTCGTCAGGAACGCGACGCGCACACGGCACTGCCTCGCGCGGGCCCGCCCGATGGCCGCGCAGCAGCCCACCACCTCATCGTCAGGGTGCGGCGCGAGGATCAGTATGTCGTCGCCGAACATCCCTTGAGTGTCCAGCCGCCTCGTTACGGTGCCGTGACCATCCGCGCCAATGCGCGCGCGGGCTTGGTCGCTGGCACCCGAGGCTCCTCATGCAGCCGTCAAACCCCCTTCACAATCGGCTCATAGGATTCCCGCCCTCGCACTGACGGAAGGCGCATGGGCGTGCCATGACCGACAACGACAGACTCGTCTCCGTGGGAGTGCTGGTCGACCTCGACTACGGGCCGCTCGCGGGCGGTCACGTCAAGACCTGGGAGCGGTTTGCCGAGGCGGTGGCCGCCATGGACGACCCGCAAGTCGATCTCACCGTCTATTTCCTCGGCCGCCACGAGGCGATGATCCCGATCGCCCGACACGTCCGCTATCACTTGCTGCCGCCGATGCTGGCGAGCGAGCGCCTGCGCTTCGTGCGCCAGGTCGGGGGTCACACGGACCTGACGAGATTTCATCGGAAGCTGGCTGCACGGCTCCCACGTCATCACGTGCTCCATATCACCAGCGCCTTCGGATTCGGCAGGACTGCGGCGCGCGTGGCGCGTACCTGCGGCCAGGCCCTCGTGTACTCCATACACACCGATGCCATCTCGCTGGCACGCGTCTACACGCAGGACGCCGTGCGCAATCTCCTTGGTTCCCGCCACGCGCTGACCCGGCTGCTGTTGCAGCGCCTGCGCGTGCAGGAATGGAGTGCGCAGGCGCAATCGCGCTCGGTCGCGCGCCTGCTGACGGCCAGCGACCACGTCTTCGTCTCGAATGCCGTCGATCACGCCTGGGTGACCCGGCACCTGCCGGCGTCCGCCGTGAGCATGCTCCGACGCGGTATCGATCGCGACCGCTTCCACCCCCGCTGGCGGGACCGCGAATGGCTGGCGGCACGCTTCAACATCCCGGTCGACATGCCCGTGGTGCTGTTCGCGGGCCGTATCGACGACAGCAAACGGGTCATGACCGTCGTGGAGGCCGTAGCCCGGTACAATACCGGCGGCCGACGCGCGCATGCCGTTCTCGCCGGCGACGGGCAACGCGCCGGCAGCGCGCGAGCACGCCTCGGACCGCTAGTTACTCTGACCGGCACGCTGCCGCAGACCGACCTGGCGCGCCTCATGGCCAGCGCCGACCTGTTCGCGTTCCCCTCCGAGATCGAAACGGTCGGCAACGTCGTGATCGAGGCGATGGCCGCCGGGCTGCCTGTCATTGTCTCGGCGCGCGGCGCTCCCGCCCGCCTCGTGCGCGAACCCGGCCGCGACGGCATCGTGCTGCACAGCTCAGCACAGGCCGCATGGACACGCGCCGTCGCCGCCATGCTGGATTCCCCCGCCACGCGCGAGCGGATGGGCCAGAACGCACGCGCCACCGTCGAGGCACACTCGCCGAGCTGGGCGGATGTCGTGCAGGAAGATCTGCTGCCCATCTGGTCCAGGCTGGGCCGCTCGAGCCGCGCAGTCCCGCCGTTCACGGCCCTGGCGCGCGCCGCCGATGGGGCGGTGGCATGACGAGGAGCGCTG
>CAZTPK010000279.1:0-3698 GCA_964614765.1 uncultured Gammaproteobacteria bacterium | reverse complement strand
CCACAGGCCCAGGTGCCAGGCGCGCTGCCAGGCGCTCCAGGCCATCCACCGATCGAGATCTCCGCGTCCGAACCACACTACGGCCGCCATCAGCGCGCTGGCGACGAGCAGTTGGATCCAGAACTTCAGCCACCCCGGCGCCGGCGAGTAGATGCGGCGCCGGCGCAGTCCGACGTACAGCAATGCGGCGTTCAGGAAGCCGGTGAAGGCGGTCGCGAAGGCCAGGCCCACGTGCCCGATGCCCAGCTTCATCAGCGGCCATATGATGACAATATTGATGAGAAAGTTCGCCAGCACGCAGACGACGCCGATCCGCACCGGTGTGCGCGTGTCCTGCCGCGCGAAGTAGCCTGGCGCGAGCACCTTCACCAGCGTGAATCCGAGGATGCCCGGCGCGTACACGATCGTGCTCAACATCGCCATCTCCACGTCGCGCGGAGTCATCTTTCCGTACTGAAACAGCGTGGTCAGTATGGGGCCGGCCAGGATCGTCAGTCCCACCGCCGCCGGCAGCGTGATGACAAAGACTCCGCGCAGCGCCCAGTCCAGCAGCCGGGAGAACTGTTCGCCGGCGCCCTGCGCATGGCGCTCGGACAGATAGGGAAGGATCACCGTGCCGAGCGCAATGCCGAAGATTCCCAGCGGAAACTCGAGCAATCGGTCCGAGTAATACAGCCACGACACGCTGCCGGTGGGCAGGAACGAGGCCAGCATCGTGTTGACCAGCAGGTTGATCTGGGAGACGGAGACGCCAAAGATCGCCGGGCCCATGAGGGCCATGATGCGGCGTACGCCGCTGTCATGCCAGGCGAACCGCGGACGGGGCAGCAGGCCGAGCCTGGCCATCTGCGGCAGCTGGAAGGCGAGCTGTATGACTCCGCCAAGAAACACTCCCCAGGCCACGGCGACTATCGGCTGCGCGAAATTCGGGGCGAGCCAGAGGGCCGCGGCGATCATGCAGACGTTCAGCAGCACCGGGGTGAAGGCCGGTACCCAGAATCGCTCCCAGGTGTTCAGAACCGCCCCCGTGAAGGCGGCCAGGGAGATGAACAGCAGATAGGGGAAGGTGATGCGCAGCATCTGCTGGGTGACGGCCAGTTTGTCGGCGTCGGCCCGAAAGCCGGGCGCCACCACGTAGACGATGACGGGCGCGGCCAGCACAGCCACGATTGTTACCAGGAGCACTGCGGCCGCCAGCGTGCCGGCCACGCGGTCCACCAGTGCCTTGATCTCCGCCTGCGAGCGCTGCGCCTTGTATTCCGCAAGCACCGGCACGAACGCCTGCGAAAACGCGCCCTCGGCGAACAGGCGCCGGAGCAGGTTCGGAATGCGGAAAGCAACCAGGAAGGCGTCCGCCGCGTAGCTGGCGCCGAACTGATGGGCCAGAACCATGTCGCGCACGAAGCCGAGGATGCGCGACAGCAGGGTCATCTGCCCCACGGTCGCCGTGGCGCGGAATAGGGATGCCAGGGCCGTTATCTCCCGCTGAGCCGCGAAGTTGAAGGCACGAAAAGCCGTTGAATTGTCGCCGAAATCCCGTCGGCAGCGGGTATCATACAGGATTGACAATCAGGCCAGAAACCAGCATAGTTCCGCCCCTTTACGACCCGGCAACGAATAACGGAGTACCCCTTGGCCAACATCAAGTCCGCGAAAAAGCGCGCGCGCCAGGCCGAAGCCCGCCGCGAGCACAATGCCAGCCGCCGCTCGGCGCTGCGCACCTACATCAAGAACGTCATCAAGGCAATCGACGGCAAGGACAAGGCCGCCGCCGAGGCCGCGTACAAGTCCGCCGAGCCGGTCATTGACCGGATGGCCACCAAGGGCCTCATCCACGCCAACAAGGCCGCCCGCCACAAGTCACGCCTCACGGCTCGCCTGCGCGCGATGGCCTGAGTTAGGGCCTCCCCGATCCCAAAAAAAGCCGCTCCGATGTGCGGCTTTTTTTTTGGACCGATCGGGAGCGCCAGACCTTCGGGGAGGTCGAATCCGCCTCCGCCTCAGGTAAGCACCAGGTTATCGCGGTGGATCAGCTCCGGCTCGTCCGCGTACCCGAGCGTGGCCTCGATCTGGTCGCTCGGTAGGCCCTTTATGGCGCGCGCCTCGCTGGCGGAGTAATTGACGAGCCCCCGGGCCACCTCGCGGCCCTCCGGGTCCAGGCAGACGACCAGTGCCCCGCGCTGAAATTCGCCCTCCACCTCCCGCACACCCACCGCCAGCAGGCTGCGGCCCTGCTCCCGCAAGACCCTGACAGCGCCCGCGTCCAGGCGCAGACTGCCCTGCTCCTTCAGGCCGCTCGCCAGCCATTGCTTGCGGGCAGCCAGCGACTCCTGGCCCGGCAGGAACAGGGTGCCCAGGGCCTCGCCGGCGGCAAGCCGCGACATGACCCCCGGTTCCCGGCCGGCGGCGATGACGGTGGCCGTGCCCGACCGGGCCGCCAGCTTCGCGGCGCGGACCTTGGTACGCATGCCGCCCCGACCCCAGGCTCCCCCGTCCCCGGCCATTGCCTCCAGAGCGGGGTCCCCGGCCTTGGCCTCGGCCACGAGTCTCGCGTCGGGGTGGTGCCGCGGGTCCTTGTCGAACAGACCGGCCTGGTCGGTCAGCAGTACCAGCACGTCGGCCTCGATGAGATTCGCCGCCAGCGCCCCGAGCGTGTCGTTGTCACCGAGCCTGATCTCCTCGGTGGCCACCGTGTCGTTTTCATTGATGACCGGGATGACGCGCAACTCGAGCAGGGTCCGCAGCGTGCTGCGCGCATTAAGGTAGCGCTGGCGGTTGGAGACATCCTCATGGGTGAGCAAAACCTGTGCGGTCCTTATCCCATGGCGCTGGAAACAGGTCTCATAGGCCCGAACCAAGCCCATCTGGCCGACCGCGGCGGCCGCCTGCAGTTCGTGCAGGGCATGCGGACGCTTCTTCCAGCCCAGGCGTGCGACGCCCTCGGCCACCGCACCGGAAGTCACCAACACGACCTCCCTGCCCGACCGCCACAGCACTGCGGCGTCCGCCGTCCATGCCTCTATAAAGGCCACGTTCAGCCCCTGGCCGTCGTTGGTCGCCAGGGCGCTGCCGATCTTGATAACCCAGCGCCGGGCCTGCTTAAGCCTTGTTCGCCCCTGACTCATCGCTATGCCCGATCTCGTCCTCCTTCGCATCGACGACCCGTGCCGACCCAGCCTCACTGGCCGCCTGCCGCTCAACCTGCATCTGGTTGAGCCGGTCCTGTACGCGCAGCATCAGGGCCTCGCACCCCTCTCCGCTCAAGGCGGACACCGCGTAAACTGGTCCAGACCAGCCTGTGCCGCGGACGATGGCATCCACCGCTGCGTCGCGCTCCGGCGGAGGGAGCATGTCGATCTTGTTCAGCACCAGCCAGCGCTCCCGCCGCGCAAGCTCCACGGAATAGTTGCGCAGCTCGGCGTCCACGGTCTGGAAGTCGGCGACGGGGTCACGCCCCTCGGCCCCGACAGCCAAGTCGATGAGATGGAGCAACAGGCGCGTGCGCCCCAAGTGCCGCAAGAATTGTATCCCCAGTCCCGCACCCTGCGAGGCTCCCGCGATGAGGCCGGGCACGTCCGCGATCACGAAGCTGCTTCCGGGCCCCGTGCGCACCACGCCGCGAAAAGGGTATAGCGTGGAGAAGGGGTAGGCGGCGACCTTCGGTCGCGCGGCGGACACGGCGCGGAACGATGCCACCC
>CAZTPK010000278.1:0-3701 GCA_964614765.1 uncultured Gammaproteobacteria bacterium | reverse complement strand
CATGCCGTCGTTGATGCGGCGGCCGGCGAGGATCACCTGCGGGTGGTAGCCGAGCTTCTCGGCCTTGAAGGTCAGGTAGTACGGATCGACGCCGATGCAGTGGCCGCCGACCAGCCCGGGCCGGAACGGCAGGAAGTTCCACTTGGTTCCGGCCGCCTGCAGGACCTCGGTGGTGTCGATGCCGATGCGATGGAAGATCAGCGCCAGCTCGTTCATGAGCGCGATGTTCAGATCCCGCTGCGTGTTCTCGATCACCTTGGCCGCCTCGGCCGCCTTGATCGACGGCGCCTTGTGCACGCCGGCCGTCACCACCGAGCTGTAAACGGCAGCGACGATCTCGAGTATGGTGGGGTTCTGGCCGGAGACCACCTTGGTGATGGTCTTGAAGGTGTGGACCTTGTCGCCGGGGTTGATGCGCTCGGGGGAGTAGCCGACGAAGAAGTCCTTGCCGCACTTCAGCCGCGACTCGCGCTCCAGGACCGGCACGCAGTCCTCCTCGGTCGCGCCCGGGTACACGGTGGATTCGTAAACCACGATGTCGCCCTTCTTGAGGATCCGGCCTACCGTCTCGGAGGCCCTGATGACGGGCGTGAGATCCGGGCGCTTGGCGTCGTCGACGGGCGTGGGCACGGCGACGATGTGGAAATCGGCCTGCTTCAGATCCTTCGGGTCGCAGGTGTAGTGCACGTCCGCCGCCTTCAGATCGCGACCGCTCACCTCCCCGGTGTGGTCGACGCCCTTCTTCAGCTCCGCAACCCGCTTGGCGTTGATGTCGAAGCCGATGACGCGCTCGTTCTTGCCGAACTCCACTGCCACCGGCAGTCCGACGTACCCCAGGCCGACGACCGAGATCTTCCTCTTGTGACTCATGCTTTCACCTTGTAGTAGTCCAGATACCATTCCACGAATTTGGCGATACCGGTCTCCACCGTCGTCTGCGGCCGGTAGCCCCCGTCGGAGGCGAGGTCCTTGACGTCGGCATAGGTGTCGGGCACGTCGCCGGGCTGCAACGGCAGCATGTTCTTCTCCGCCTTGCGGCCGAGGCATCCCTCCAGCACCTCGATGAAGTGCATGAGGTGCACCGGGTTGTTGGCACCGATGTTGTAGACGCGATACGGTGCGCGGCTGGTGCCCGGGTCGGGGGCGTCGCTGTTCCAGCCGGGATTCGGCTGGGCCACGTGATCGAGCGTGCGGATGACGCCCTCGATGATGTCGTCGACGTACGTGAAGTCGCGGCGGTGGTTGCCGAAATTGAAGACGTCGATGGGTTTGCCCTCGAGGATGTTCTTGGTGAACATGAACAGCGACATGTCGGGGCGACCCCAGGGTCCGTAGACCGTGAAGAAGCGCAGGCCCGTGGTCGGCATGTTGTAGAGATGGCTGTAGGTGTGCGCCATCAGTTCGTTGGCTTTCTTGGTCGCCGCGTACAGCGAGACGGGATGATCGATGTTGTCGTGCACGGAAAACGGCATGCGCGTGTTGGCGCCGTAGACCGAGCTCGACGAGGCGTACACGAGGTGCTCGATGCCGTTGTGGCGGCAGCCCTCGAGGATGTTGACGAAACCGACCAGGTTGGCGTCCACGTAGGCGTGCGGATTGGTGAGCGAGTAGCGCACCCCGGCCTGCGCGGCGAGATGCACCACGCGCTGCGGCCGTTCGTTCCTGAACACCTCTACCATCGCGGGCCGATCGGCCACGTCGAGCCTGTGGAAGCGGAAACCCCTCTGGCCGGTCAAACGCGCCAGCCGGGCCTCCTTGAGCGTGACGTCGTAATAATCGTTGAGATTGTCCAGGCCCACCACCTCGTCGCCGCGGGCGAGCAGGCGCAGGCTGAGTGCCGAACCGATGAAACCGGCAGCGCCGGTGACGAGTATCTTCATGTCTGGGATGGGCTGTGTTGGGGGTCTCGGACGTTTGGACTTCGACGCAGGCAAGGATTGTACCCGCATTCGGTTGCGGTTATGGTGCGTCGCGTTCGCCCTGTGAATTCAGTCACCTCCACCCTGCCATGACCGCGACCGATCGCTGCGTCGAAACCGCTATCCACCGTTACGTCGCCCAGGCCCGCGCCGGCAACCTCCCGCGCGCCATCGCACGCATGCGCTCCGGCTGGGCCGTCATCGGTGACCCGCAGATCCTTCCGGGTTACTGCCTGCTGTATCCGGACCCCGTCGTCGCCGACCTGCATGCCCTGCAGGGCGAGGATCGGGTACAGTTCCTGGCCGACATGGGCGCAATAGGAGAAGCACTGATGACCGTCACGCGCGCCCGCCGGATCAACTACGAGATGCTCGGCAACATCGAGCCGGCCCTGCACGCCCACGTCATTCCCCGTTACGAGGAGGAGACGGAGCCCGCGCGTCGTCAGCCGGTGTGGCTTCATGACTGGGGCGCCGCGCCGTCGTTCGATCCGGTGCGCTGTGCCGCGCTCATGGAGGCGTTGCGCGGGAGCCTGGACCGCCTCGGCGCGCTGGTCCCACGGACGTGGTCGGCCGGCGGCGACAAATCCTGAAGGGCCGGCCGCCGAATTGGTATCATTCGTCCCGGAAAATGACCCGGATGGCTGTGGCAGGGAGGCGTACCCCGCGAACGTCCACTGGAGAGAAGAAATGGCGACCATCAAGCCCATCGTATGCACTCTGGCCCTGCTCCTCGCGCTGGGCGGCTGCGGCCGCAAGGGCGGCGACGCAGGGGAAGGCGCTCCCGCCGCCGATGCCGCGCCTCCCCAGCCCGAGGTCCTGATGCCGGAGACCGCGGTCGCCCCGGTGCCGCCGCCCGGCACCGACGCCTCGATTGCGGTGCCCATGCCGCCGCCGCCCGACCCGCTGCTGACGGTGGCTCAGAACAAGGCGGCAGCCGTCGACGCCGGCCTGTCGGGCTATACCCTGCGCAGCCAGCCGCAGGTCTTCGGCGATGTCCGCAGCGACATTTCGATATATTCCTCCGGCAGCCAGATCGTGCTGATCGAGGAGAAGCTGACGACCTCCGACAACAGCATCTCCACGAACCGTTATTACTTCGACAACGGCAACCTTTTCCTCTTCCAGGACGACGGGCGCTGGCTGGAGCTGAACCCGCCGAACCCGCTGGTGACCAAGAACGTGAAGCGGAACATGGCCTTCACCCCCACTGGCAAACTCATTACCGCTACCAAGACGATAGACGGCTTGCCGGCGGTCGTTGGCGAGTACGAGGCGGTTGCCGTGGTGGCGCGGGCCCAGCAATTGCTCGGACCGCTGCCGACGGCGGCCGCGATGGCCGCGCAACAGGCCGCCGCGCCAGGCCCCGAGGCGAAGGCCATCCCGGAGACCGCCGCCAGCCCCGAGGCGGTGGCCGCCGCCCCAGAACCCGCGGCAGAGTCCACGGCCGCCCCGAAGCCGCTGAAACCCACGCCGGCCGTCGCCGCGGCCGCGCCGGAGGAGACAGCGGGCGGCGCGGATCGCATCCCGGTCGGCGGCAGCAAATCCAGCACGCAGGTCAAGGGCACGGTTCCCGCGGAGGGCACTCGCGATTACGTAGTCCGGGCCAAGGGCGGCCAGTTGCTCACGCTCAGCTTCGAGGGGTCGCCGAACACGGTGTTCGCGGTCTACAGCAGCCGCGGCGAGATCGTCTCGGAGCTGACCAACTGGTCGAGCAAGCTGCCCCGTGACGGCGATTACACGATCAAGGTCGGAAAGGCCGCCGGCGCCGGCGGCGGGGCC
>CAZTPK010000277.1:0-3723 GCA_964614765.1 uncultured Gammaproteobacteria bacterium | reverse complement strand
GTCCGGTGGACTGCTCGCCCGGCGAACGCCCGGTCCACGGATGGACCGGGCCGGACTTTCGCGCCAAGCAGGATTGCGGAGCGATCAAAGGCGAGCAAGACCGCGCGGTAGCGTGCGGTGCGTCGATGCGCCGCACGGCGGCAGCCACGCGAGATCCGGCGCAGCGCGTTCTCGTGGCGATCCGCGCCTGCACGAAACGCTTGCTGCGGCGGCGGCTTTACCCTACATTTCGCGCAGATTTTTCCAGGACGCGCCGCCGCGCGCCCTCAGCACTCGGAGAACGCCGATGAAAGATGTGGAAGCCGTTGCCAGGTACGTCCGGCACCACTATCGCCACTTCAACGCCGCCGCGCTGATCGATGCGGCCGACGGCTACATCCGCCATCTAGAGGGCAACGGCAAGATGTTCCTGACCATGGCCGGCGCCATGAGCACCGCCGAGCTGGGCCTGTCGCTGGCCGAGATGATCCGAGGCAACAAGGTGCACGCCATTACCTGCACCGGCGCCAATCTCGAGGAGGATCTCTTCAACCTGGTGGCGCACGATCACTACGTCCGCATCCCGCGCTACCGCGACCTCACGCCCGCGGACGAGGAAGAACTGCTGTCGCGGCACCTGAACCGCGTGACCGACACCTGCATACCCGAGGAAGAGGCGATCCGCCGCCTCGAGAAGGCGGTCCTGGAGGAGTGGACGGCCGCCGACCGCAGCGGCGAGCGCTACTTCCCGCACGAATTCATGTACCGGGTCATCCGCAGCGGCAAGCTGAAGCAGCACTACCAGATCGACCCCAAGGACAGCTGGCTGGTCGCCGCCTGCGAGGCCAACCTTCCGATCATCGTGCCGGGCTGGGAGGATTCCACCCTCGGCAACATCTACGCCGCCCACTGCATCGGCGGCGACGTCAAGAACGTCCACACCGTGCGCACGGGCATCGAGTACATGATGATGCTGGCCGACTGGTATCAGGCCACGTGCCGCGACCACTCCATCGGCTTCTTCCAGATCGGCGGCGGCATCGCCGGTGATTTCCCGATCTGCGTGGTGCCCATGCTCGAGCAGGACCTGCACATCCGCGACATTCCGCGCTGGGGCTACTTCTGCCAGATCAGCGACTCGACCACGAGCTTCGGCTCCTACTCCGGCGCCGTACCCAACGAGAAGATCACCTGGGGCAAGCTGTCCAAGGACACGCCGTCCTACATCATCGAGTCCGACGCGACCATCGTCGCGCCGCTCATCTTCGCGTGCGTGCTCGCACCCGACGTGCGCTGACGGCGCCGGCTGCAGCAAGATGAGCACACCACAACCGCTCTCTCCACCCGTCACCGAGCAGAACGGCTGGACCAGCCAGGACGCCGAAGAACTCTACCGCATCAGGCAGTGGAGCGATTCGTTCTTCTTCGTCAACGACGACGGCAAGATGGCCGTGCGGCCATTGCGCGATGAAGACACCGTAATCGTCATCGACGACATCGTGCGGGACCTGCGCAAGCGCAATGTGCGCCTGCCGGTGCTGCTGCGGTTCCAGGACGTGCTGCGCGCCCGCGTCGTACGCCTGAACACCGCCTTCGCCGACGCGATCGCGGAATCCGGCTACCAGGCTCCGTACCAGGGCGTGTATCCGATCAAGGTCAACCAGCTGCACGAGGTGGTGCAGGAGGTCGTCGAGGCCGGCAAGCCGTTCAAGATGGGTCTGGAGTGCGGCTCCAAGGCGGAACTCATCGCCGCCCTGCCCCATATCGAGGAGGACGACTCGCTGCTCATCTGCAACGGCTACAAGGACTCTGTGATGCTGCGGCTCATGCTTGCCGCGCAGCAGATCGGCAAGAACGTCGTGCCCGTGATGGAGAAATACGGCGAGTTCGAGCATTTTCTCAAGCTCGCGCAGGAGGCGAACCAGCGCCCCCGGCTCGGGGTGCGCGTGCGCCTCACCACCAGCGGTGCCGGCAAGTGGGCCGAGTCCGGCGGCGATCAGTCCAAGTTCGGCATCTCCATTCCCGAACTCGTGAAACTGATCCAGCGGCTGAAGGACCAGGGCCTGAACGATGCCCTGATGCTGCTGCACTTCCACCTCGGCAGCCAGATCGCCGACGTGCAGATCCTCAAGAAGGCGGTCAAGGAGATCACCCAGGTCTACGCCCAGCTGGTCGAGCGCGGGATCCACGTGCGCTATCTCGACGTCGGCGGCGGACTCGGCGTCAACTACGAGGCCGGGTACGGCGGCGAAGAGGAGAGCAACATCAACTATACGCTGCGCGAGTATGCGAACGCCGTCGTCTACTCGGTCAAGGAGGTGTGCGACGAGGAAAAGGTGCCGCACCCGGTGCTCGTCTCGGAAAGCGGGCGCGCCATCACGGCGCATCATTCGGTGCTGATCGTGGAGGCGCTCGGCGCCTACCGCAAGGACACCATCGAGGCGGACTTCGTCCCCGCTGCAGAGCACAACACGGTCACCCGCGAGCTGTTCGAGATCCTCTCGCGCGTGCGCGCGTTGCCCGCCGCAACCGGCAAGCGCCGCAAGTCCCCGCCGATCTCCGATCTCATGGAGGCCTATCACGATGCCGTCGAAACGCGGCAGGAGGCCGATACGATGTTCGCGCTCGGCTATCTGCCTATCGAGGAGAAGGGGCTGGCCGAGCGTCTTTACTGGACCGTGTGCATGACCATCGACGAGCAGGTCAAGCGCGCGCCGCGGCCGGAACTCGTGCCGAAAGAGTTGCGCACGCTCGACGATCATCTCGTCGATCAGTACCTGTGCGACTTCTCCGTGTTCCAGTCGATCATCGACCACTGGGGCATCGGCCAGCGGTTCCCCATCGTGCCGATCAAGAATCTGAATACGCGGCCGACGAGGCGCGCCGTGCTGGTGGACCTCACCTGCGATTCCGACGGCAAGGTGTCGAACTACGTCTCCGCCAACTCCGACACCGACTTCCTGGAGCTGCACGACCTGCCGGCCGACGAACCCTATCACCTCGGATTTTTCCTGATGGGCGCGTATCAGGACATCATGGGCGACTCGCACAACCTCTTCGGGCGTGTGGCGGAGGCGCACATCTACGCCGACCCCGATGAACCCGGCGACTATTACATCGAGAAGATCATACCCGGGACGTCCGTGCAGGAGATGCTCGCGCAGGTACAGTATTTCCCCAACGACCTGCACCGGCGCATGAACGACATCATTCGCAAGAAGATCGACCAGGGCCGCATCCGCCCGAAGGCGGGCGTGGAGCTGCTGGAACAGTACATGCAGTGCTTCTCGCAGAGCACGTACTACGATCCGGACTACCTCAGCGAGGGCAGGGGAGAGACGCCGTGAGCCGGCCGCGCACCCTGCAGGTCGGCCTGGTGCAGATGAGCTGCGGAACCGATCCGGACGCCAACCTGGCGAAGGCCGCGCGGCTGGTGCGCGAGGCCGCCGCGCAGGGCGCCGAGGTGGTCTGCCTGCCGGAGATGTACCGCTCCCGGTATTTCTGCCAGACCGAGGATCACGCCTTTTTCCGGCTCGCCGAGCCGATCGACGGGCCGTCGATGCAGACCTTCGCGCGGCTCGGCGCGGAGCTCGATCTGACCATCATCGTGCCTATCTTCGAGCGGCGCGCGCAGGGGCTCTACCACAACTCCGCCTTCGTGATCGACGGCGCCCACGGCAGCCTCGGCCTTTACCGCAAGATGCACATCCCCGACGATCCGCGCTTCTACGAGAAGTTCTACTT
>CAZTPK010000276.1:421-3743 GCA_964614765.1 uncultured Gammaproteobacteria bacterium | reverse complement strand
GGGCGCTGGTGAACGCGCCCTTCTCGTGGCCGAACAGCTCCGCCTCGATCAAGTCCTTCGGCAGCGCGGCGCAGTCCACGTGCACGAACGGCCGGTCCCGACGGGCGCTGACGCCGTGCATCAGGCGCGCGGTCACGTCCTTGCCGGTGCCGGTCTCCCCGAGGATGAGGACGGTCGGCGGCACCACGTCGGAGGCGGCCACCAGCCGGCCGATGCGCTCGGCCTGCTCGCGTATCGCGCGCAACGCCTCGCACTCGCCCAGCATCTGCGCCGTCTCGATCTTGGCACTGCGCTGCTCGCGCTTGCGCGAGTACGCGAGGCTGCGCGCCATCTCCGCCTTGGCGAGCACCTTCTCGACGTTGACCAGCAGCTCCTCGAGATCGAAGGGCTTCTTCAGGTAGTCGGCCGCGTTGAGCTTCATCGCGGTGACCGCGTCCTCGAGCTCCCCGTAGGCCGACATGACCAGCACCGGGATGTCGGCGCCGGCGCCGCCGCGCAGCCTGGCGAGGAAATCCAGGCCCGAGCCGTCGGGCAGCCGCATGTCGAGCAGGATGAGATCCGGCGTCAGCTCGCGCAGCGACTGCTCGGCCCTGGCGAGCGTGGTCGCGTGCTGGCAGTGGTATCCCGCCTTGGTGAGGCGCTTGGCCACCGCCTTGCCGAACAGTTCCTCGTCTTCGACGATCAGCACCATCAGCGTGCGCTGGGGTGCGACGGCCTCGCCGCCGGGTATCGTGCTGCTCTCAGGCATCGCTCTTCTCGCTTTCCTCGTGCTCCGTGTGCAGCGGTGCGGTGATGGTCACGCGGGTGCCGCCGCGTTCCGTGCCGCCGAATTGCAGCTTCCAGCCGTGCGCCTTGCACACCTTGAACGCTACCGGTATGCCCAGGCCCGTGCCGAAGCGCTTCGTCGTCGGCCCGGGCGTGAGTCCCGATGAGGGCTGGGGCTCGAACGGCATGCCGGGACCCTCGTCATCGATGGTGATGCGCAGCTCGTCGCCCTCGCGTGCCGCGGCCAGCGTGAGGGTCGCGCCGGGCGGGGAAGCGTCCACGGCGTTGGACAGGAGGCCATAGACGGCCTGCTCCATCAGGTCCGGGTCGACCAGCGCCACCGCCTCGGCGTCCCACTGCCGGCGAACGACGGTGATCTCCCGCTCCCGCAGCCGGTTGTCGAGCAGCTTGACCGCCGCGTCGACCACCACCGTTGGACTGCGCGGCACGGGATGAGGTTTCAGCGGGTGGAGGTAGGAGACCAGGGCGCTCACCCAGCGCCCGAGCCGATCGACGGTGTCGATGATGGCGTCCTTGATCTCCCGGATCTCCGTCTTGTCCTCGGCGTGGTCGAGCAATTGCGCGCTGGCGCGAATGCTGGCCAGCGGGTTGCGGATGTTGTGCGCGACCACCGGCACCAGTGCGCCGAGCGCCCCGCTCTTCTCGCTCTCCACCAGCGCGTCGCGGGAACGCGAGAGATCCACGGCCATCTGGTTGATCGCGCGCGACAGCTCCGTCATCTCCGTCACCCCTGTCTGCGGGATGACGTAGCCCAGGTCGCCGATGCTGATGAGGCGCGCCCCCTGCGTGATCTCCTTCATCGGTTCGAGGAATCCGCGCTTGAGCCACCGCCGCGCCATGACGATGAGCCCGAGCGCCAGGATGATGGGCAACGGCAGGATGAGCGGCGCGTAGCGCGTCCAGGTCGCCAGCGTCGCATCCAGTTTCTGCTGCTTGTCGCGCAGCAGCTGCTCGAAGCGGCTCTGCGCCTTCTCGAAATCGCCCACCATGATCTGCTCGTATTGCAGGTCCAGGATCTTGATCGGCACCACGCGGCTGATGAAGTAGGGATCGGAGAAGATGTTGTTCATGTCGTTCTGCAGCACGCGGTAGCTGCGCTGCATGTCCTGAACCGCCGCGTCCTCCTCCGCGGACTCCGAGAGTTGCCGCAGCGTGTTGAAGTGCCTGTCGATCCGGCGGGAGTACTCGCCGTACAGGGTCAGTGCATCGGCGTTGCCGGACAGGCGCGCGTAGGTCACCTCCTTGATCTGGCGGAAGAGATCGCTGCGTATCTGCAGGGAGGAATACGTGAGCTGGTTCAGGCGCACCGATTCCGCGGAGGTCTCCTGCCAGAAATACGCCCACACGCCGCCCAGCGCCCCGGTCACGATGACCAGGAACAGGAAGGCGAGCTCATGGGCAAGTAGCAGGCTGCGCAACGAACGCAAACGGGCAAGCGGCATACGCGCCAGTATAAACCCGCGATTCCCAAGCGATTGCACCTGGCGCGGGCGGACACGACCGTGGGCTGCCCGCAGCCATGGGGCTGGTTGACGTTAGCCAGCGAAGCCGCCCGGCACCTTCGGAAGTCGCGTCGCGAAGGCGAGATCGGGGCTCCAACTCCTTGTTTTTTCGACCTGCGGGCGGCCCGGGCGGACCCTGGCACAGCGGCTGCACTCACTGTGCTGCGCATGTCCCTTCTACTCGACCGTGAGGCAGCCAACATGACCTGGGAAACCCCTGCTTACAGCGACGTCCGTTTCGGCTTCGAAGTGACGATGTACATCAGCAACCGCTGAAACGCCGCTGCAGCCGCCGTAACGCGAAGGGGCCTGACGGCCCCTTTGCTTTTCGGCGCTCCCGCCGGGCGGCGGGTCGGATGAAAACAGGCGCTTGGCCCCGCCGCCGATCGTTCCGCGAGGGGTCCCCCTGGGGTCAGTTGAGGCTGGTGATGTACTGCGCCAGCTTGTCGATGTCCTCGTCGCTGAGCCCGCGCGAGACGCTGGCCATGTTGCCGGCGTCGTTGGTGCGGCGCTTCTCGCGAAAGTCCGTGAGCTGCTTGACGATGTACTCGTAGTGCTGGCCGGCCACGCGCGGGATCTCGTTCTGTCCCGAGAACCCGCCGAGGTGGCACATGGTGCAGAGGGCGGCATCCGCGATCTTCTTTCCTTCCGTGACCTTCGCGCTGTCGACGCTGTAGGTGCTGGGCGCCTGCGTCTGCGCGGCGAAGTACTCGGCGAGCGCGTGCATGTCCTCCTTGGACAGGTTGGCCGCCATCGGCGACATCTGCGGATCGCTGCGCCGGCCCTCCTTGAAGTCCTTCAGCTGCAGATAAAGATACCGGGCGGTCTGCCCGGCGAGCTTGGGATACTGCGGATTCGTGGAGTTGCCGTCCGCCCCGTGGCAGGCGGCGCAGACGGCGGCCTTCTCCTGTCCGGCCGCGGCATCCGCATGAACGTTAAGAGAAAGTACGCTCAGGCCGGCCACTGCCAGCATGGTGAGTCTCGTCATCGCAAAAAACCTCTCCTGGACATAGAAAAGCCACGCCGGGTGTGAC
>CAZTPK010000276.1:0-411 GCA_964614765.1 uncultured Gammaproteobacteria bacterium | reverse complement strand
GCCCCCGCGGTCAAGCTCAGTCGGACGATCAGGGCAGCGCGAAGACGAACACGCTGTTGCCGCGCTTGAAGTCGAGCTGGGTGTTGCCACCCGCCGCGACCGCGACGTACTGCTTGCCGTCCACCGTGTAGGATACCGCCGGCGCGTTCACGCCGGCGCCGCACTGGAACTTCCACAGCTCCTTGCCGTTGCTCGCGTCGAAGGCCTTGAACCAGCCGTTGCCCTCGCCATTGAACACCAGGTTGCCGCCCGTGGCCAGCACGCCGCCCATCAGCGGCTGCGGCGTCTTGACCTTCCAGGCGACCTTGCCGGTGTCGAGATTCACGCCGACCAGGTATCCGGCCTGCTCCTCGCCCGGGATGACCTTGAAGGCGCCGCCCAGCCACAGCTTGCCGCCGGGGTACTCGGAGG
>CAZTPK010000275.1:0-3748 GCA_964614765.1 uncultured Gammaproteobacteria bacterium | reverse complement strand
GCGAAGACGACGTCGATGCGGCGCTCGAAGAGGAGCACGCGCGCGACGCCCTGTTGCTCGACGCGCAGGGGTTCGCCGGGCGCGCTGACAACGCGGCTCGAGCGCATGTCGGGGACGAAGTCGCTGAGATGCTCGAAGTCGGTCAGAACCTGCCAGACGAGCCCGGCAGGGGCGGTGGTGGCGGCGCAGGCCGTGATGGCGTAACCGTCGCCCTCGCGCGTGACATCGACCCGCCCGAGGCCGTCAGCGCGCGCGCCGGCGGTCGTCAAGGTGATCGCGGCGGCGATGAGCATAACGCCCGCCAGCCGCGGGCATGGGATCCGTGCGGCCATGCGCGCCTCCCCGGGGGTCGCGGCGGCCGCCATTGTACTGCCGTGGGGGCCCGGTGCCACAGCGCGGAGGGCCGCGGGCGCGCGGACGAGGCCCTGGGTGGCGGGTGGCGCCGCCGCCGGGCCGGCGGTCTCAGGCCGGGGCGTGCTGGCGCTTGACGATGATCTGCCGCCACTGTGCCGGACCGCTCTCGTGCACCGATTCGCCGTTGACGTCGACGGCCACCGTCACCGGCATGTCCTTGACCTCGAACTCGTGGATGGCCTCCATGCCGAGATCCTCGAAGGCCACCACGCGCGCGGCGGTGATGGCCTTGGAGACCAGATAGGCCGCGCCGCCGACGGCCATGAGGTACACCGCGCGATGCTTTCGGATCGCCTCGATGGCGGCGGGGCCGCGCTCGGACTTGCCGATCATGCCCATGAGCCCGGTCCGCGCCAGCATCATCTCGGTGAACTTGTCCATGCGGGTGGAGGTCGTCGGCCCGGCGGGCCCGACGACCTCGTCGCGCACCGGGTCGACGGGACCGACGTAATAGATGAACCGCCCGTTGAAATCCACGCCCGGCGGCAGACCCTGGCCGCTGGCGAGCAGGTCCTGTATGCGCTTGTGGGCGGCGTCGCGACCGGTGAGCAGGCTGCCCGACAGCAGCAGGGTCTGCCCGGGCTTCCAGGTCGCGATCTCCTCGCGTGTGACGGTATCGAGATTGACGCGCCTGGCGGTCGGGCCGACCTCCCAGGCGATCCGCGGCCAATCCTCCAGGGACGGCGGGGTCTGCAGCGCCGGCCCGCTGCCGTCGAGCACGAAATGGGCGTGGCGGGTGGCCGCGCAGTTGGGGATGATCGCGACCGGCAGGTTGGCCGCGTGCGTGGGATAGTCCTTGATCTTCACGTCGAGCACCGTGGTCAACCCGCCCAGGCCCTGCGCGCCGATGCCCAGCGCGTTGACCTTCTCGAAGATCTCCAGCCGCAGTTCCTCGATGCGGTTGCGCGGCCCGCGTGCCCGCAGATCCTGGATATCGATGGGATCCATCAACGATTCCTTGGCGAGCATCATCGCCTTCTCGGCGGTTCCGCCGATGCCGATGCCCAGCATGCCCGGCGGACACCATCCCGCGCCCATGGTCGGTACGGTCTTCACCACCCAGTCGACGATCGAGTCGGAGGGATTGAGCATCACGAACTTGCTCTTGGCCTCCGAGCCGCCGCCCTTGGCGGCGACCTGGACGTCGACGACGTCGCCGGGCACCAGCTCCATGTGCACGACCGCCGGCGTGTTGTCGCCGGTATTCCTGCGCGCGCCCGCCGGATCGGCGAGCACCGAGGCGCGCAGCTTGTTGTCGGGATGGTTATAGGCGCGGCGCACGCCCTCGTTGACCAGGTCGGTGACGCTCTTGTCGCCCTCGAAGCGCACGTTCTGGCCAATCTTCATCATCACGGTGACGATGCCGGTGTCCTGGCAGATCGGCCGGTGACCCTCCGCGCACATGCGCGAGTTGATGAGGATCTGTGCCATCGCGTCCCGCGCTGCCGGCGACTCCTCCGCGAGATAGGCCCGGTGCACGGCCTGGATGAAATCGACCGGGTGGTAGTAGGAGATGAACTGCAGGGCGTCGGCGATGCTGTCGATGAGGTCGTTCTGCCTGATGAGAGTGGTCATGCGGCGATCCCGGGCTGTGAGGAGCAGTGGTACCAGTAGAAGCGGGCGCGGCATTCTACCCGATCCCGCCCGGATCTCGCCGCGATTGATCCGGCCGCCGGCGCAACCTCAGGGGGCGGCGGGCGAACAATTGGCGGTCCGCGCCACCTATACTCGATCCAGGGGGGAAAGCGGCGCGATGCCGCGACCGGTTCGGGACTGGCAACGGCGAGGTGGACGATGCAGAAGAACAACGACCGCACGGCGCGCGACAGCATGGGCGAGGTGAGCGTTCCGCCCGAGGTGCTCTACGGCGCCCAGACGCAGCGCGCCCTGCAGAACTTCCCGGTGAGCGGGCTGCGCATGCCGCGCGCGTTCATCGAGGCGCTGGGCATGGTCAAGGCCGCGGCAGCCATGGCCAACAGCGAGCTCGGCCTGCTGCAGCGGGAGATCGCCGACGCCATCGGCATCGCGGCCATGCAGCTGTCCACCGGTCTTTACGACGAGCACATGCCCGTCGACGTCTTCCAGACCGGTTCCGGCACCAGCACGAACATGAATGCGAACGAGGTCATCGCGTCGCTCGCCAGCCAGCGCCTCGGCAGGCCGGTGCATCCCAACGATCACGTCAATCTCTGCCAGAGCAGCAACGACGTGATCCCGACGTGCATCCAGGTGAGCGGCGGCACGCAGGTGATCCGCGACCTCATCCCGGCCCTGCGGCATCTGGCCGATCGCATCGACCGCCGCCGGACCGAGCTCCACGACATCGTCAAGACCGGCCGCACCCATTTGATGGACGCGATGCCCATCACCCTGGGCCAGGAGCTGTCGGCGTGGGCGGCGCAGGTCCGGCTCGGCGGCGAGCGGCTGCAGTCGGTGCTCGAGCGCCTCTGCGCGCTGCCGATCGGCGGCACGGCGGTGGGCACGGGGATCAACAGCCATCCGGAATTCGGGGCGCGAGTGGTGAATGCGTTGAGCGCGATGTCCGGGATCGGTTTCACGCAGAAGGACAACCTCTTCGAGGGGCTGAGCGCCCAGGACGCCGCCGTCGAGCTGAGCGGACAGCTCAAGACGATCGCCGTCAGCCTGATGAAGATCTGCAACGATCTGCGCTGGATGAACAGCGGCCCGCTGGCCGGGCTCGGCGAGATCAGCCTTCCCGAGCTTCAGCCGGGCAGCAGCATCATGCCTGGCAAGGTCAATCCGGTCATACCGGAGGCGGTGTGCATGGTCTGCGCGCAGGTGATCGGCAACGACGCGACCATCACCGTCGCCGGCCAGTCCGGGAATTTCCAGCTCAACGTCATGCTGCCGGTGATCGCCTACAACCTCTCGCAGAGCATCGAAATCCTCGCCAACGCCGCGCGGCTGCTCGCGGACAAGGCCATCGCCGGATTCACCGTGAACCGCGCGCGGCTCGGCGAGCCGCTGGAACGCAATCCGATGCTGGTGACGGCGCTGAACGCCGTGATCGGCTACGAGCAGGGGGCCAAGATCGCCAAGGCGGCGTACGCGGAGAACCGACCGATCCTGGAGGTGGCCCTGCGGATGACGGATCTGTCCGAGCAGGAACTCAGGCGCATACTCGATCCGGTCATGCTGACGCGGGGCGGGATACCGACGCGCGGCTGACGGCGTGGCGACGAGCCTCGACAGGCGCCGCGCCGGGGATTGAGCGGCCTCAGGCGCGGGTGCGCACGTCGCCGAGATCCTCCGGGGAGATCTCCACCGTGGCGACGAACTCGAACAGCGGGTGCGTCGGGGCGATCGTCTCGCC
>CAZTPK010000274.1:0-3764 GCA_964614765.1 uncultured Gammaproteobacteria bacterium | reverse complement strand
GCGTGCCGGCCATCGCGGTGATCACCAGCTCGCTCGGTTCGTACGCCGCAATGCCCTTCAGCGCGGCGGTAGACACCGCCTCGCCCGCGGGCTCGCGCCCGTAGAACGCCTTCGTGTCCCCGCCGACGATGCGCAACGGCTCACCCTGGGCGTGGCACGCGCGATGCGCTCCTGCAGGGCGGCGATCGCGTCGGCGCAGGCGGTCGGTGGTTGGGGCACCGCGTTCATCGTCGTTGCTTGGTCCGGACGCGGATCGATTTGGATCAGCGCTTGCTTCGCGTATTCTAAACCCAACGACCACGCTTCCACCCAACGGCAAGATCCCCCCGGGCACACCCCAGGCGATGCGCATAGACTGGACCCGCTACAAGGCACGAGGCTGCTACGACGAGCTCATCGCCGCGCCCGGCGAGCCGCGCCCGGCATCCGTAGGCCTCTGCAACTACCTTGCCTCGCTCTCGCCCGAGGAGGTGAAGGTCCGCAAGGCGGCCGCCGACCTGGCGATCAAGACCATGGGCATCACCTTCACGGTCTACAGCGAGGGCCAGAACATCGATCGGCAGTGGCCGTTCGACATCGTGCCGCGGGTGATCGAGGCCCGCGAGTGGCGCCAGACCGAAGCCGGCCTGCGCCAGCGGCTCACGGCGCTGAACTGCTTCATCCACGACGTCTACAACGCCCAGCGCATCCTGCGCGCCGGCGTGGTGCCGGAGGCGGTGCTCGCCAAGTCGAAGAATTTCCGCCCCCAGTGCGTGGGCATGCAGCCTCGTCATGGTGCCTGGGCCCACATCTGCGGCACCGATCTGGTGCGCGACAAGGACGGCACCCTCTACGTCCTGGAGGACAACCTGCGCGTTCCCTCGGGCGTGTCCTACATGATCGAGAACCGCATGCTCACCAAGCGCGTGCTGCCGGAACTGTTCGCGGACCAGGAGATCCTGCCCGTGGACGACTACACCGAGCGGCTGTTCGAGATGATGGTGTCGCTCAGCCCGCGACAGCAGGACAAGCCGGAGATCGTGGTGCTCACCCCGGGGATCTACAACTCGGCCTATTTCGAGCACGCCTTCCTCGCCCGCGAGATGGGCGTGGAACTGGTCGAGGGCTCCGACCTGGTGGTCGGCGAGGACGACTGCGTGTACATGCGCACCATCGACGGTCTCGCGCGCGTGGACGTGATCTACCGCCGCATCGACGACCTGTTCCTCGATCCGCAGACCTTCAACCCCGAATCCATGCTCGGCGTGCGCGGCCTGATGCGCGCCTGGCACCACGGCAACGTGGCACTGGTCAACGCCCCGGGCTGCGGCGTGGCCGACGACAAGGCGGTGTACGCCTACGTGCCGGAGATGATCCGCTACTATCTCGGCGAGGATCCCATCCTGCCGAACGTGCCGACCTATCTCTGCATGGACGAGACGCAGCGCCAGCACGTGCTCGCAAACATCGACAAGCTGGTGGTCAAGCCGGCGAACGAGTCCGGCGGCTACGGCATGCTGATCGGCCCGCAAGCGAGCCGGCGCGAGATCGCCGAGTTCAAGCGCCGCATCCAGGCCGACCCGCGCAACTACGTCGCGCAGCCGCTCATCACTCTCTCCACCGTGCCGACGCTGTGCGGCAACCGCATCGAACCGCGTCACGTCGATCTGCGCCCCTTCATCCTGCAGGCCAGGGACACCTACGTCACCGCGGGCGGCCTGACGCGCGTGGCGCTGGTGAAGGGCTCCTACGTGGTGAACTCCTCGCAGGGCGGCGGCAGCAAGGACACCTGGATCGTCGCCACGCCCGACGAGAGAAGGAAGGCCTGATCATGCTCTCGCGCGTGGCGGAGAGGATGTACTGGACCGGCCGCTACATGGAGCGCGCCGAGAACACCGCGCGCATGGTCAACGCCGTGACCGAGATGATCCTCGGCGCGCCGCGCGAGGCCACGGCGCTGTGGGCCGTGATGGTGGAGGTCCTCGGGCTGCACGCGAGCTACGTCGAGCGCTACGGCGTCGCCGAGGAGCGGCACGTCGTGCGCTTCATGCTGCCCGACGAGCACAACCCCTCCTCCATCCTGCGCTCGGTGCAGAACGCCCGCGAGAACGCGCGCACCACGCGCGAGGTCATCCCGACGGAGGCCTGGGAGCTCATCAACGACACCTACTGGCAGGTCAAGGAGCACGCCGGCAAGGCCGTGGCCCGCAACCACCGCAGCGGGTTCCTGCGCGACGTGGTCGAGCGCTGCCAGCTCCTGAACGGGCTGCTCTCGGGCACCATGAGCCACGATGCCGCGTATCACTTCGCGCGCCTGGGCCGCAACATCGAGCGCGCCGACATGACCACGCGCGTCATCGACCTTGGTGTGGCCGGCCAGCAGGCCACCGACGTCCAGCAGCAGGCCGCCGGGGCGCTGGCCACGCCGCTCACCAACATCCGCTGGATGAGCGTGCTGCTGTGCATGAGCGCCTACGAGATGTACCACCAGCACGTGCAGTCGCGCGTGAAGGCGGTGGAGGTGGTCAAGTACCTGGTGCTCGACAGGGACTTCCCGCGCTCGGTGATCCACTGCCTGAACGAGGTGGAGTCCTGCCTGCTGCAGTTCCCCCGCCACGAGCAACCGCTCGCGACCGTGCAGAAGGTGCGCGACGTCGTCCGCCGCCGCGACATCGCCCGGCTGATGGGCCACGGCATGCGCAGGCAGATCGACACCATGCAGCGCTGGCTCGCGCGCGTGCACAACGAGGTCTCGGCGAACTGGTTCGCCTTCGCGCCGAAGCCCTGAGCCAGACAGCAGAGCGGACGTCCGAGTCGGCGCGGGTCCGGCGGTCGCTCAGAGGGCGACGACGTTGCGGGAGTCCGCGGCCCGATCCTTGGCGCTCGCCCAGTTGATGGGCGGCAGCTTCATGAAGGCATCGCGCAGGCCTTCCTCCCAGCTGCGCTTCAGATCGCGCAGGTAGGCGCTGTCGTTGTCGAGCTTCAGGTAGTCGCCCGCGGTCAGCGAATCGCGGCGGTAGACCAGCACCTCGATCGGCGGGCCGACGGTGACGTTGCTGCGGATGGTCGAGTCCATGGACACCAGCGCGCACAGCGCCGCCTGCTCGAGGCTCGTGGACGGCGCGACGATGCGATCGAGGATGGGCTTGCCGTACTTGCTCTCGCCGATCTGCAGGTAGGGCGTCTCGTCGGTGGCGCAGATGTGGTTGCCCTCCGGGTAGATGCGCAGAATGCCGGGCGGCTCGCTGCCGATCTGGCCGCCCAGGATGAAGCTCGCCTCGAAGGTGGCGCCGCCGCCGGTGACCTTGCTCTGCTGCTCGCGGTTCAGGCGGCCGACGTAGTCGCCGGCCTCGTTGAGATCAGCGATGGTGAAGAGATTCTCGTCGGCATTGGAGCGTATGTCGCGCTGCAACTGCGCGACCACCCCCTGCGTGGTGCCGAGATTGCCCGCCGACAGCAGGACCAGCTGCCGGTCGCCGTCGCGCCCGAAGGTGTGCATCTTGCTGTAGATGCTGACCTGGTCGACGCCGGCATTGGTGCGCGAGTCGGAGACGAAGATGAGCCCGCTCTTCACTTGTACGGCCAGACAGTAGGTCATGACGGAGCCTGCACTGATGGAACGTGAATCATTGAAGCCAGCGTAGGCGGCACCCCGATCATGCAGACCGGCAGCGGGATCGTGGCCATCGTGCCCATGGATTACCTCTATATGAGCCCGCAGCTCGAACAGCTTGTCGCCGGCGCCGGCTCCGCGCGCGGCGACTTGTGGATTACCGACACCGCGA
>CAZTPK010000273.1:329-3768 GCA_964614765.1 uncultured Gammaproteobacteria bacterium | reverse complement strand
ACCTCATCCTCGACGGCGGCAATACCGGACTCGAGCCGAGCAGCGTCATCGACATCTCCGAGGGGGCTCCACGCGTGCTGCGCGTGGGGGCCGGCGACGTATCCGCGCTGGGCGCCTGAGGAGCAGCGGCGGTGACGACCTGGGTGTTTCGTCTTGCTCGACTGGGCGCGGCGCTGCTCGCCGCCATGGTCCTGACCGGCCTGGCGCGGACCCTCATCCGCCACCTCGGTGCCGGGACGGGCGGCCCCGATACCGTCGCTGCGGGCCACTGGCTCGGTTACGGCTGGATTTCCCTGGCTGCCGCGCTGGGCGCCTGGGGGCTGGGCGACCGCCGCTGGCCGGCCCTCTACTGGATTGGCCGGCTGGGGATCGCCGGTTTCGCGGTCTGCCTGATTGTCGCCGTCTATCTGGCGGTCGTCAGACTGCCGGATGCCTACTGAGAAGAGCTTCCACGGACCATGACGACGATGCTGCTGGAGATCTTGTTGAGCGCGGTGCCGATCATCTTCGCGGTGACCCTGCACGAGGTGGGTCACGGCGTGGTCGCGAGGTGGCTGGGTGACCCCACAGCCGCGATGCAGGGCAGGCTGACCGCCAACCCCCTGAAGCACGTCGATCCGGTCGGGACGCTGCTGGTGCCACTGCTGCTGCTCGTGACCAAGGCGGGATTCATCTTCGGCTGGGCCAAACCGGTCCCCATCGACTGGCGAAATTTCAAGAAGTTGCGCCGAGATCTGGTGCTGGTGGCGCTGGCCGGCCCCGGGGCCAACGTGGCGCAGATACTGTTCTGGGTGGGTGTGGTCTGGGCGGCGGATGGTCTCCGGGTCTCCTCACTCGGCTTCGCCGGCGCGCTGACCGCGATGGCGCAGGTGGGTATCATCGCCAATCTCGCGCTGGCGGCCTTCAACCTGCTGCCGTTGCTGCCGCTCGATGGCGGGCGCGTCGCCGCGGCCCTGCTGCCACGAAAAATTGCCATTCCTTACAGCAAGTTAGAGCCATTCGGCCTGGTCATTATCGTGGTCCTGCTGGCAACGGGCTGGCTCAGCGCCGTGCTGCAGCCGGTTCTGCAAGCCGGACTGCATCTGGTGTACTCTCTGCTCCCCGGCTGACGGCGACGGTGGGGCGGGCGAGAAGAAAGAAAATGACGCCAACGAGGAGTGATGTGATTGAACATTTCCGCTAACCGTCGGGTCTTGTCAGGGATGCGCCCGACGGGCCAGCTCCATCTCGGCCATTACCACGGCGTACTGAAAAACTGGGCCGTGCTGCAGCACGAGTACGAGTGCTACTTCTTTGTCGCCGACTGGCACGCGCTGACCACCCAGTACGAGGACACGTCGATCATCTCGCAGTCCGTCCTGGACCTGGTGGTGGACTGGCTGGCGGTGGGCATCAACCCCGGGGAGGCCACCCTGTTCATCCAGTCCCGGGTGCCGGAGCACGCGGAGTTGCACCTGCTGCTGTCGATGATCACGCCGCTCGGCTGGCTGGAGCGCGTGCCTTCCTACAAGGATCAGCAGGAGCGTTTGAGGAGCAAGGACCTCTCGACCTACGGCTTTCTGGGCTACCCGTTGCTGCAGGCGGCCGACGTGCTCATCTATCGCGCCGGACACGTGCCGGTCGGCGAGGACCAGGTGGCGCACATCGAGCTGGCGCGCGAGGTCGCCCGTCGCTTCAATTTCCTGTATGGACGGGAGCCGGGCTTCGAGGACAGGGCCGAGGCCGCGGCCAAGAAGATGGGCAAGAAGAACGCCACGCTCTACAACGAGCTGCGCAAGAAATACCAGGAGACCGGCGATGCCGACGCGCTCGAGCGGGCCAAGGCGCTTCTGGCGGCGCAGCAGAACATCAGCATCGGCGACCGCGAGCGACTGCTCGGTTACCTCGAAGGCGGCGGTAAGGTGATCCTGCCGGAGCCGCAGGCGCTGTTGACGCCGGAATCCAAGGTACCCGGCATAGACGGCGAGAAGATGTCCAAGTCCTACGGCAACACGATCGGACTGCGGGAGCCGCCCGAGGAGGTCGAGAGGAAGCTGCGCACGATGCCGACGGACCCGCAGCGCGTGCGCCGCACCGACCCCGGCGATCCGGAAAAGTGCCCGGTGTGGAAATTCCACCAGATCTACTCCTCGCCGGAGACCAGGAGCTGGGTGCAGCAGGGATGCCGCAGCGCCGGGATCGGCTGCATCGAGTGCAAGCAGCCGGTCATCGACGGCGTGCTCAAGGAGTTGAAGCCGATACGCGAGCGCAGCGCCGAGTACCTCGAGGATCTGGACGCCGTGCGCAACATCATCGACGAGGGCTGCGAGAAGGCCCGCGAGACCGCGCGCCAGACCATGGAAGACGTGCGTGAGGCCATGGGCATCTCCTACCGCTGAGCCCCGCGGCGGTCCTATGCGCAAGTCCCGATTCAGCCACTCCCGCCGTTGCCGCCGTCGTGATACCGGCCGTCACGCCATGGTCGCGAAAAGATGAGCACGGAAAGCGATCTCGCCCATTCCCCGCATCCGGAGCAGGAGGAGATGCCGTTTGCCGTCGTGCAGGGCGTGCCGCTGACCGAGATGCCGAAGGACCTCTACATCCCGCCCGACGCCCTGGCGGTGTTCCTGGAGGAGACCTTCGAAGGGCCGCTGGATCTCCTGCTGTATCTCATCAAGCGGCAGAACCTCGATATCCTGGACATCCCGATCGCCCAGATCACGCGCCAGTACATGTCCTACATCGAGTTGATGCAGGAAATGCAGCTGGAGCTGGCGGCCGAGTACCTGGTGATGGCTGCGATGCTCGCGGAGATCAAGTCTCGCATGCTGCTGCCGCGACCGGTGGAGGCGGCGGAGGAACAGGATCCGCGCGCCGAGCTCGTCCGCCGTCTGCAGGAGTACGAGCGCTACAAGAAGGCGGCCGAGGATCTCGAGAAGCTGCCGCGCATGGAGCGCGATCACTGGCCGGTGGTGGTGCCTTTCCCGGAGCGGCGGAGCGCCGCGCCGCCGCCCAGCGTTTCGTTGCAGGAACTGCTGGCGGTCTTCACGGAGGTGCTCACGCGCGCAAGCCTGTTCTCGAATCATCACGTGCAGCGTGAACCGCTGTCGGTACGGGAGCGGATGGCCATCGTGCTGGATCGCACGCGCGGCGGCGAGTTCGTCGACTTCGTGCGGCTGTTCGACGTGCGGGAAGGGCGCGCCGGCGTCGTCGTCACGCTGCTCGCCATCCTCGAGCTGCTCAAGGAGCACCTGGTCGAGATGGTGCAGAACGAGATGTTCGGACCGATTTACGTGAAGGCGGTTGGGTGAGATGAATTCCATGGACAAGTTGAAGCAGATTCTGGAAGCGGTGTTGCTCGTGTCCAGCGAGCCGGTGTCGATTGAACGCATGCTGGACATTTTTTCCGGCGACCTGATTGATGAACAGGGCGAGCGGCCGGATCGCGCCGCCGTGAAGG
>CAZTPK010000273.1:0-319 GCA_964614765.1 uncultured Gammaproteobacteria bacterium | reverse complement strand
GCCGCTCGATTCGCTGCAGCAGGAGTACGCCGATCGCGGCGTCCAGCTCGCGGAGGTTGCAAGCGGCTACCGGTTCCAGACGCGGGCGGACATCGCGCCGTGGGTCAACAGGCTGTGGGAGGAGCGCCCGCAGAAGTATTCGCGCGCGTTGCTCGAGACGCTCGCCATCATCGCCTACAAGCAGCCGATCACGCGCAGTGAGATCGAAGACATCCGCGGCGTCGCGGTCGGCGCCAACATCATGAAGACGCTCACCGAGCGGGAATGGGTGCGCGTGGTCGGCCACCGGGACGTGCCCGGCAAGCCGGCGCTGTTCGGC
>CAZTPK010000272.1:0-3788 GCA_964614765.1 uncultured Gammaproteobacteria bacterium | reverse complement strand
GGCAGCGACTCCGGCAGCGACTCCGGCAGCGACTCCGGCAGCGACTCCGGCAGCGGCTCCGGCAGCGGCGGCACCGGCCAAGCCGGTTGACGGTGAGGCCGTAGCGAAGGGAATCTGCATGGCGTGCCACCAGGCAGGCATGAACGGCGCGCCGAAATTCGCCAGCAAGGTCGCCT
Organism: uncultured Gammaproteobacteria bacterium; assembly: GCA_964614765.1. GTDB lineage: Bacteria > Pseudomonadota > Gammaproteobacteria > JAJPIJ01 > JAJPIJ01 > JAJVHZ01. Next base: position 3,612 of record CAZTPK010000272.1, on the reverse strand, counting down.
GGGCACCGCGCATCGCTCAGGGCCGCGACAAGCTCTACGAAAACGCCATCAAGGGGCTACGCGGCATGCCGGCGCGTGGCGGCAACCCGAATCTGACCGATGAGGAGGTGAAGGCCGCCGTCGATTACATGGTGAAGGTGGCGGGCGGCTACAAGGACTGAGGTCGATCGCGGCGCATGTCGTCGGTGAGGATGGCGGACCAACAGCGATCGCTCTGCCGCCTCGAGGATATTCCCGAGAACGGCGGCAGGGGCTACACCGTCAGCCTTCCCGCCGCGCCGCGGCAGGTCGACATCTTCATCGTCCGGCGCGGCGGCACTGTGCGCGCATACCATAATCGCTGTCCACACCGGGGCCTGAACCTCGACTGGGTTCCGGACCGTTTCATGGACCCTGCCGGCGAGTTCCTCCAGTGCGCCAATCACGATGCGCTGTTCCGCGTCGAGGACGGCTACTGCGTGAGCGGGCCGTGCGCCGGCATGCGCCTGCGCGGCGTTCCCGTGCGCGTGAACGAACGGGGCGAGGTGGAACTGGACGAATCCGGCCGCGCGTGATGGGCGTTTCCTGACCTGCGCCGCGTGATGTGCCGGCCGGCGCTGCGGCGGCCGAAGCACCGATGGCCGGCTGTCGCCCGCGGCTGCGCCGGCGCCTCAGCGCAGGCCGAGCACGTCCTGCATGTCGTAGCAGCCGGGCGGTTGTCGCGCCAGCCACAGGGCCGCCCGTATGGCTCCGCCGGCGAACGTCGAGCGACTGCTGGCCTTGTGGGTGATCTCCACGCGCTCGCCGATGTCGGCGAACATCACGGTGTGCTCGCCGACGATATCGCCGGCACGGATGGTTTCGAAGCCTATCGTCCTTCGGTCGCGCGCGCCGGTCTGTCCCTGCCGGCCGTATACCGCGCAACTCTTCAGGTCGCGCCCCAGCGCGGCGGCCACGACCTCTCCCATGCGCAGGGCGGTGCCCGAGGGCGCGTCGATCTTGTGCCGATGATGCGCCTCGATGATCTCGACGTCGACGCCGTCGCCGAGCGCGCGCGCGGCGAGGTCCAGGAGCTTAAGGCAGACGTTCACACCTACGCTCATGTTGGGGGCGAAAACGACGGGTATGGTCCGGCCGGCCTCTTCGATCGCCCGCCGGCCCGCCTCGTCCAGCCCGGTCGTGCCGATGACGATGCGCCCGCCGGCGGCACGGCAGGCCTCGAGGTGCGCCAGGCTCGCAGCCGGGTGTGTGAAGTCGATCAGCACGTCGCTCACAGCGATCGCCGCATCCGCGTCGGCCGTGACGGCGACGCCGAGTCGGCCAACCCCTGCGATCTCGCCTGCGTCGCCGCCGATGAGCGGGGAGTCGGGGCGCTCCAGGGCGGCCGTGAGCCTCGCCGTCTCCTGCTGCTTCAGCAGCTCGATGATGGTGCGTCCCATTCTCCCACCGGCGCCGCTCACGGCGATCCTGATCATGCGCGCTGTCTCCCCCGAAAGCCCGAAACCGGAGATTACCGGAATGGCGGCGATGATACCGAAAGCGCGCGCCGCCGTGGTATCGGATGGCGGCCGGTCGGCCAGTGATCGAGACGCCTCGTCCAGGCCGTTCCGGCGGGGCACCCGCTGCGCCCGAGCCGCGACGTCCGTCCCGCCCGAAGAAGGCGCCGCAAGGCGCATTCAGAGCGTGTCGCGCAGCGACAGGAACTCCTCGACGCCCAGCATCTCCTTGATCTCGTCGAAACGCAGCATGCGATCCTGCAGCGCCGTCGTCTTGCCGTCGCGCATGTAAACCGCCGCCATCTCGCGCATGGCGCGCGCGGTGATCAGGACCGAGTCGATGGGCGCCACGGCGATCTTGAAGCCCATCTCCTCCAGCTCCGCGTTGGCCAGGATGGGAGTCTTGCCGAAGGCCAGCATGTTGACGAGCTTCGGGTACGGCACCTTCTTGCAGATGATCTCCATCTCGGCGATCGCCAGCGGCGCCTCGATGAAGGCGACATCGGCACCGGCGGCGCAGTAGGCGTTGACGCGCTGGATGGCATCCTCCAGCCCGCAGGGCTCGCGCGCGTCGGTGCGCGCGACGAACAGGAAGTCCTGGTCGCTGCGCGCGCGCACGGCCGCCTTCCACTTCTGGACCATCTCTTCCATGGGTATCACCTGCTTGCCCTCGAAGTGGCCGCAGCGCTTGGGAAACACCTGGTCCTCGAGGATGATGCCCGCAGCTCCCGCCGCCTCGAACTCCCTCACGCAGCGCATGACATTGTGCAGATCACCGTGGCCGGTATCGCCGTCGGCGATGACCGGTATCGACACGCGCTGCGCCATGCGCCGCACGGCATCGGCCATCTCGGTCATGCCGAGGAAGTTCAGATCCGGCAGACCGTACAGACTGGCGCTGGTGCCGAATCCACCGATGAAGACCGTCTCGAATCCGGCCTGCTCGATGGCGACCGCGGTGAGCACGTCGTGGGCGCCCAGCGAGCGTACGATACCCGGCTTCCTCATCAGCTCGCGCAACTTCTGCGTCGGTCTGGACTCTGTCGACATCTCGCCCTCCCAGAATTTCTTCCAAGGCCCGTGAATTGCCGTGGAACCAATTGCGAACCGGGAAACCTTACCAGATTGCGATGCCGCACCGAACCGGCGCCGCCGGCGGCGAAAAGGCGGCGAGGTCCGCCCGCTGCCGGTGCCCCTCATGTAAAATAAAGCCGATGCACCGGGAAAAACCAACGATTAAGGACTGCCATGCCCACGAAACACGAAGGTAGGTTCCCCGTAACCCTGATCCCCGGCGACGGCATCGGCCCGGAGATCGTCGAGTCAGTACTGGAGGTGCTCGATACCGTCGACGCCCCGTTCCGCTGGGAACAGCACGTGGCCGGGATGGCCGCCATGGAGAAGCACAAGGACCCGCTGCCGCAGGTCACGCTGGACAGCATCCGTCGAACCAAGCTGGCATTGAAGGGTCCGCTCACCACGCCCGTCGGGGGGGGTTATCGGTCGGCGAACGTGGCGCTGCGGCAGACGTTCGATCTCTACGCCAACGTCCGCCCGGCACGCACCCTGCTGCCCGGCGGTCGGTACGAGGGAGTCGATCTGGTCATGGTGCGCGAGAACACCGAAGGGTTCTACGTCGGCTTCGAGCACTTCGTTCCGATCGCAGGCGATCCGCACGCCGTGGCGATCGGAGCCGGCGTCAATACCCGCGCGGGCAGCCGGCGCATCGCCGAGTTCGCTTTCGACTACGCGCTGCGCAACGGCCGCCGCAAGATCACCATCGTGCACAAGGCAAATATCCTCAAGACATTGACCGGCGTTTTCCTGGAGACGGTGCGCGAGGTGGGCAAGCTCTACGAAGACAAACTGACCATCGAGGATCGCATCGTCGACGCCTGCGCGATGCAACTGGTGATCGATCCGGGCAAGTTCGACGTGCTGCTGACCACCAACATGTTCGGCGACATCCTTTCGGATCTCATGGCGGGACTGGTCGGCGGACTGGGCATGGCGCCCGGCGCGAACATCGGCAAGGACGCGGCCATCTTCGAGGCCGTGCACGGCTCGGCGCCCGATATCGCGGGCAAGGGCATCGCCAACCCGATCGCACTGCTGCTGGCCGCCTGCATGATGCTCG
>CAZTPK010000271.1:0-3796 GCA_964614765.1 uncultured Gammaproteobacteria bacterium | reverse complement strand
GCCCAACTCGGCGGCGAACAGGGCGAACACCGAGGCGCAGAACACACCTTTGGTGCGTGAGCCGCTGCCCGAGGACAGCCTGAGCAGCGGTGCCAGGGCGATCACCGACAGCGCGAGGACCGGCAGGTAGACGTGCCAGTGCCTGGTCAGCGCCAGACCGGCCGCGTCGCGCAGCGCCAGGGGCAACACGACGAAGGTCGCCGTCATGATCGCGTGCAGCGCCAGCACGCCGAAGTCCAGGCGCAGCAGGTCTCGATCGAGCAGGATGTCGAGAAACTGCGCCGGGATGACCTCGCAGTCGCGATGAAAGCTCGACCGCACCGGGGTCGGCACCCACAGGAGCAGGACGGCGATCGACGCCAGCCCCAGCACCGCGGCCAGCCAGAATACCGACGGCGTGCCGAGATGGGCGCTTACGGCGGGGCCGGCCACGAAAGCGACCGGAAAGGCCAGCCCGATGGTGATGCCGATCATCGCCATCACCTTGGTGCGATGCTCCTCGCGTGTGAGATCGGCGGCCAGCGCCAGCGTCGCCGATCCCACTGCGCCGGCTCCCTGCAGGGCGCGCCCCAGGGTCACCCAGTAGATGTCGCGCCCGAGCGCGGCCAGGACGCTGCCGAGCACGAAGACGAGCAGGCCGGCGCCGATGACCTTCTTGCGGCCGATGCGGTCGGAGATCATGCCGAAGGGGATCTGGAATACGGCCTGGGTCAGACCGTAGATGCCGATGGCGACCCCGACCAGGCCGGCGGTCGCCCCGCGCAGGTGCTCGGCATAGAGCACGAAGACCGGAGTGATCATGAACAGTCCGGTCATCCGCAGGAAGAATATGGTTGCCAGCGACGCCCCGGCCCGCATTTCGGTTGCAGACAGGCGCTCGACAGGAATTTCGCTCATGACAGGGTTTTGCGTCGGGGCTGGAGCAGCCCGTATAGTACCAGTTTGCCCTTCGGCCGTTGCGTTGCAGCAAGCGAGAGTTTATGGATTTTATCCGCATACGTGGCGCGAGGACCCACAACCTGAAGAATGTCGACCTGGACCTGCCGCGCGATCGCCTGATCGTCATCACCGGCCTTTCCGGATCGGGCAAATCCTCGCTCGCGTTCGACACCATCTACGCGGAGGGCCAGAGGCGTTACGTCGAATCGCTGTCCGCCTATGCCCGGCAGTTCCTCTCGGTGATGGAGAAGCCGGATGTCGACCACATCGAGGGGCTTTCCCCGGCCATATCGATCGAACAGAAATCCACGTCCCACAATCCGCGCTCGACGGTGGGGACGATCACGGAGATCTACGACTACCTGCGATTGCTATACGCGCGCGTCGGCGAGCCGCGTTGCCCCGTGCACGGCATCACCCTCGCGGCGCAGACGGTCGGCCAGATGGTCGATTCCGTTCTGGCCGAGCCGGAGGGTACCCGAGTGATGCTCCTGGCGCCGATCGTGAGCGGCCGCAAGGGCGAGCATGCGCAGGTCTTCGATCAGCTGCGCCGGCAGGGGTTCGTGCGCGCGCGCGTCAACGGCGAGGTGGTCGAGCTGGAAGGCGCCCCGCCGCTCGACCTGAAGCGCAAACACGACATCGAGGTGGTGGTCGATCGCTTCAAGGTCCGCGCCGACATCAGGCAGCGGCTGGCCGAAAGTTTCGAGACGGCGCTGGCGATGTCGGAGGGCGTGGCGCGAATTGCGTTCATGGACGAGCCGCATAGAGCGGAGTCGCTGTTCTCGGCGAGGTTCGCCTGCCCGCATTGCGGCTATGCGCTTTCGGAGCTCGAACCACGCATGTTCTCGTTCAACAACCCGCACGGCGCATGTCCGGCCTGCGACGGGTTGGGCGTGGAGCAGTACTTCGACCCGGCCAAGATCGTGCAGCACCCCGAGTTGAGCCTGCCGGCCGGCGCCATACGCGGCTGGGATCGCCGCAATGCCTATTACTTCCAGCTCATCCAGTCCCTGGCGCGCCACTACGATTTCGACATAGACACTCCCTTCCATGATCTCGCCCCCGAGGTCCAGCAGGTCATCCTGCATGGCAGCGGCAAGGAGGCCATCGAGTTCGTGTACTTTCACTCCGACGGCAACCGCAGGAAGAAGCATCCCTTCGAGGGCGTGCTGCCCAACATAAGGCGGCGCTACAAGGAGACCGAATCCAACCTCCTGCGCGAGGAACTGGCGAAGTTCATGTCGACGCGAGCCTGTCCGGCCTGCGGCGGCACGCGCCTTGGCGAGGCCGGACGCAACGTCTTTCTCGGCGCATACACGCTGCCGCAGGTGACCGCCTGGCCGGTGAGCGAGGCGCACGCCTTTTTCTCCTCGGTGCAAATCGCGGGGCAGCGCGGCGAGATCGCGGAAAAGATAATCAAGGAAGTTCGCGAGCGACTGCAGTTCCTCATCAACGTCGGTCTGGACTACCTGACGCTGGAGCGCAGCGCGGAGACGCTGTCCGGCGGCGAGGCGCAGCGGATCAGGCTGGCGAGCCAGATCGGCGCCGGTCTGGTGGGAGTGATGTACGTGCTCGACGAGCCGTCGATAGGACTGCACCAGCGCGACAACAAGCGCCTGCTGGACACGCTGTTGCGACTGCGGGATCTGGGCAACACGGTGATCGTCGTGGAGCACGACCGGGACGCGATCCTGGCGGCCGACCATGTAGTGGACATCGGGCCGGGCGCGGGCGTGCACGGCGGTCGCGTACTGGTGCACGGCAAGCCGTCCGACGTGGCGGCGAGCCCGGAGTCGATCACCGGACAGTATCTTTCCGGCCGCCGCGCGATCCCGCTTCCCGGCGCGCGACGCGCGTTCGAGCCCGGCAAGCTGCTGCGCATACGCGGCGCACGCGGCAACAACCTTAAGGATATCGACGCCGAGTTTCCCGTGGGCCTGATGACCTGCGTCACGGGCGTATCGGGCTCAGGCAAGTCCACTCTGGTCAACGACACGCTGTATCGGCATGCCGCCCGGGTGCTCAACGATGCCAGCGAGGAGGCGGCCCCCTTCGCCGCCGTCGAAGGGCTGGAGCAGTTCGACAAGGTCGTGGACATCGACCAGAGTCCAATCGGACGCACGCCGAGGTCGAACCCGGCGACCTACACGGGACTGTTCACGCCGCTGCGCGAGCTGTTCGCGGCCACGCAGGAGGCGCGCTCGCGCGGCTATGGTCCCGGCCGCTTCAGTTTCAACGTCAAGGGCGGACGCTGCGAGGCCTGCCAGGGCGACGGCGTGATCAAGGTGGAGATGCATTTCCTGCCCGACGTCTATGTGCGTTGCGAGGTGTGCAAGGGCCGGCGTTACAATCGCGAGACGCTGGAGGTGCTGTACAAGGGGCGCAGCATCAACGACGTCCTGGAGATGACCGTGGAGGAGGCGCGCGAGTTATTCGATGCGGTGCCCGCGGTGGCCGGCAAGCTGCAGACGCTCATCGACGTGGGCCTCGCGTATATCCGCCTGGGCCAGAACGCCACGACCCTCTCGGGCGGGGAGGCGCAACGTGTAAAGCTGTCGCGCGAGCTGTCCAAGCGCGATACCGGCCATACGCTCTACATCCTGGACGAGCCGACCACGGGGCTGCACTTCTTCGACGTCGAGAAGCTGCTCGAGGTTCTGCATCGACTGCGGGATCACGGCAATACCATCATCGTGATCGAGCACAATCTCGAGGTCATCAAGACGGCGGACTGGGTCATCGATCTGGGGCCCGAGGGTGGTCATCGCGGCGGCGAGATCATCGCCTGCGGCACCCCGGAGGAGATCTCCGCCGACCCGCGCTCGTATACGGGTCGGTATCTGGCCCCGCTGCTGCG
>CAZTPK010000270.1:0-3813 GCA_964614765.1 uncultured Gammaproteobacteria bacterium | reverse complement strand
GCGCAAGGGGCGCAGCAATGCCGAGAAGTTGTTTGCACTCCGAGAGATCCCCAGCAATAATCAAAAGAGTGTGACTAAAACTGGTTGGTCTCAAGGCGTTCCACCAGTTCAAGGCGATTAGGTTTGAGCGTTGTGCCATAAAGTTCTCGATGGCGTCGGGCACGACGGAAAGCATGAAAATCATCCCAGTTACCGTTCTCGTTGACGGCGTGCAAAGCCAACAATGCTCCAGCGCCTGCGATGGTCTAACGCATACCGGACAATTCCATCCGATCTTTGATGAGATGACTACAAGTTCCTTCGATCACACCGGTGCCGATGGGCCAGCCGCGGCGCAAGTATGCGGCTTAGTCCATGTAGGGTAGATTGCGTTGAAAGTAACCGGCCACTGTGTGCAGAGATCTGGCGGCTTGGCTGTGGGGAGCCAGGGCATTGGCTTTGTCTTCCAAGCATTGGATGACTTGCTTGGTTTGGCTGGACAAGAGCTGAAGCGTTTGCATCTGCACCCATTGCGTGCGAGAGGGGTCGGTTTCCCCATACAGGGCGGTGCCCGCCTTCCACAGATATTCCACGGCGTGGATGATATCCAGAACCAGGGGAAAGCCTGGCAGGCAGGCCAACATCTGCTTTTGCAAAGGCTCTGCGCCATCGGTGAGCGCCACACGTTGGCAGATGTGTTCTCCTTCGCGACGTTGCACCCAAGCCGCCAGGCGTTTGAGCGCCTGCCGTTTGCCCTGCAAACTGGCGAAGATTTGCTTGTGGCAGGGCGCCGGACGTTGCGCCGCAGGCTCCCCCTGCTTGAACAGGACGTTGAGCACTTCCTGCGGCGTGCGGAAATAGGGCTCGATCGTATACACCGCCGTGGCAAGCGTCTCTTTTTTGTGCGTTTTCTTGTCCCCTTTGCTGCGTCGTACCTTCACATCCAGTTCACACCGCACCATGGGCACCCCTTTGCCATCCGCCTGGGCTACCAGGATCGGGCCTTCCTCGGCGCTGGGGAAGGGCGCTTTTTGCTGGTAGTAGGCTTTGACGTTCTGGCTGTGTTCCGCCACGCTCGTCTCCAGGGCCAATTCAGGCAAGTTCAACCCCAAAATCCGCGCTACTACCTGCAACCCTTTGCCATACGCCCCTTCCACGCCCAGCAATTCAGCGCTTTCCAACAGCAGATCAGAGTAGCAACGCTCCGGCAGGCTCAAGGCCTCATCTAATGGACATTGCCCGCTGCCACCCCAGGCATAGAAGTAGGCGCGCTCAATGCTCAACTTGCCGAAAATCGAAAAGTAAGCGCGGCCTTTCTGCGAATGATACGGCAATACCGTCTTCTCCCTTGTCACCAGCGCCGCATGCGACTCACCTTCCACGCGCACCTTCACAAACAAGCGCAAAAACTGGTAGCCCAGATGCAATATCTGCCGAAACAAACTGCGCTCCATTTGATCCATCGTTGCTGTCTGCGCTTGCGGTCCAGTGACGAACGCCAGCAAGCGCTCGAATTCTCATCACCGATTTTGCAGTCACAGACACCACCGTCGAAGCCATTGTGCGCGATGGACGGGCTCGCTGGAAGGTTGAAAACGAAAACAACAACGTGCTCAAGACCAAGGGCTATCATATCGAACACAACTTCGGACATGGAAGTCAGCATTTGGCCTCCCTGCTGCTCTCCCTGAACCTGCTGGCTTTCCTGTTCCATACCGTTTTAGACCTGATGGATGAGCAATACCACGCCATTCGCCAGGCGATGTTTTCGCGTTCATGTTCCGGGGCCTTGAATTGGATACCGGATGATACCACCCCCTTCTTTGCCTTTCTTTTGATGCCAGACAGCCTTCGTTTGACCGCCGCTGTCGCTGCTTGGATTCCTCTTCCCCTGAAATTTTGTCTCCGCTCGTGACAACTTGTACCCCGTACGGGATACTTAAAACGCAGCAGACATTTCTACCTAGCCCGGCTTTCCCCTTTCACCAGCTAGCTGCCTAAGCAATTCTCCCATTTTGAGAATTGCTGGAGTTTCCCCGACCCGCTCGAAGTGGTACACTTTGGGTAAAAACCCCTGGTAAACATTGGCCGAAAACTGTTGGTAAACATTCGCCCGAAAATTGACAGTGCACGCCAGCCATGTTCGCGGGGTCGACTTGTCCCGGCTTCTGCTGGCAGATATGGCTGAATTTTCAACCATTGGGTATCATTCAGGTCGGTCGGGTAGACTTGGTTGGATTTGGTCATCCTGCAAGTTTGCCCGACCTTCCCCGTTTTGCCTAGTTTTCAAACACTCTCTTAGACGACAATATTCACCAGCTTCTTTGGAACCACGATGACCTTTCTTGGTGGTTTCCCTTCCATGTATTTTTGCGCGCCATCAGTCGCCAGCGCAGCGGCCCGGATGCTGTCTTCGCTGGCCTCGGCAGGTACCACCACCCGGTCGCGCAGCTTGCCATTGACCTGGACCGGGATGATGATCTCATCTTCCGCTGCGGCTTCAGCGTCGAACGCCGGCCAGGCCTGCTGGTGGATGGAATATGGCTTGCCCAGATGCTCGGTCCACAATTCTTCGGCAATGTGCGGCGTGACCGGGGCCAGCATGCGCAGGTAAATATCCTTGGCCTCCTCCCAAGCTTCGGAACCAACGGCACCGGCTTCGCGTGCTTTGTACATTTCGTTCATCAGTTCCATCAACGAAGAGATGATCGTGTTGAACTCGAACTGCTCGAAGTCGCGCGTGACGCGTTTCAACGTCTGGTGGACTTTACGACGCAGAGTCCGCTTGACTTCATCGTTTGCCTTCGACTGCGCCGCTTCGCGGCTCCGCTCAGGCAGGTCGGTGAACAACATCCATGTACGGCGCAACCAGCGCACGGTGCCCTCGATGCCCTGCGAGTTCCGCGGGCCGCCCTCCTGCCAGCGATAGGCAAACATCATGTAAGCCCGCAGCGCATCCGCGCCGTATTGCGCCACCAGCTTGTCGGGAGCGACCACGTTGCCGCGGCTTTTCGACATCTTCTCACCGTCTTCGCCCAGGATGATGCCCTGGTTACGCAATTGCAGCATCGGTTCTGAGCCTTGGGTAATGCCCATGTCACGCAGCGCCTTGTGGAAGAAGCGCGTGTAGATCAGGTGCATGGTGGCGTGCTCGATGCCGCCAGTGTAGATATCGACCGGCATCCAGTAGTTGTACTCGGCCTCTTCGAACGGGCCCTGGTCGTAATTCGGGCTCAGGTAGCGCAGGTGGTACCACGACGAGCACATGAAGGTGTCCATCGTGTCGGTCTCGCGCGTGGCCGGCTCGCCGCAGACCGGGCATGCCGTATTCTTCCAGGTTGGGTGCAATTTCAACGGGCTCTCGCCGGTTGGCTTCCACTCTACATCGTCGGGCAGCAGCACCGGCAACTGCTCCTCCGGCACGGGGTTCCAGCCATCCTTTTCACAATACACCATCGGGATGGGCGCGCCCCAGTAGCGCTGGCGGCTGATCAGCCAATCGCGCAGGCGGTAGTTGACCGCTTCCTTGCCCACGCCTTTCCCTTCGATCCAGTCGATAGCAGCGGCGATGGACGGGTTCTTACGTCCCTTTTCGTCGTTGACTTGTGTCCCGTTTATTGGACCGGAATTGATGATCTGGCCAGGACCGATATAAGCGGCCTCCGCGATAGCCTTTTCCGCATCTTCCTGCCCCTCGGGCTGGATGACCGGGACGATGGGCAGCTTGAACTTCCGGGCGAACTCGTAGTCGCGCTCGTCATGCGCCGGGACAGCCATGATCGCGCCTGTACCGTAGGTCATCAATACGTAGTCCGCAATCCAGATCGGGATGCG
>CAZTPK010000269.1:0-3823 GCA_964614765.1 uncultured Gammaproteobacteria bacterium | reverse complement strand
GATGCTGGAGCGGGCCGGCGCGAAGTCCTCGCGCCCAGAGGGCCTGCCCGAAGGCCTCGGCCTGACGGCGCAGGGATACAGGCTCTCGGAGGCCCAGGCGCAGGAGATCCTCGATCTCAAGCTGCAGCGCCTCACCGGCCTGGAGAAGGAGAAGATCATGGGCGAGTACGAGGAGGTGCTCGTCACCATCGCCGATCTCAGCGACATCCTGGCGCGCCCGGAACGCCTGATGCAGGTCATCCGCGACGAGCTCACGGAGATACGCGAGCGCTACGGCGACGATCGCCGCACCGAGATAGTCCAGGATCATCACGACCTGAACGACGAGGATCTGATCACGCCGGAGGACGTGGTGGTGACCCTCTCGCACGCCGGCTACGCCAAATCCCAGCCGATCGACGTCTACCGCTCGCAGCGCCGCGGCGGCCGCGGCCGCACGGCGGCCACGACGCGCGAGGAGGACTTCGTCGAGAAGCTGTTCATCGCCAACACCCACGACACCGTACTGTGCTTCTCCACGCGCGGGCGGCTTTACTGGCTGAAGGTGTACCAGTTGCCGCAGGCCGGCCCGCAGGCGCGCGGCAAGCCGCTGGTCAACCTGCTGCCGCTGGTCGAGGGAGAGCGCATCACTGCGGTGCTGCCGATCAAGGAGTTCTCCGATGACCATTACGTGTTCATGGCAACGCGCCAGGGCATCGTGAAGAAGACCGCGCTGGCCGAGTACTCGCGCCCGCGCCCGAGCGGCATCATCGCCGTGGACCTGCCCGAGGACGACGATCTGGTCGGCGTGGCGCTGACCGACGGCAGGCAGGATGTGATGCTCTTCCGCAACGACGGCAAGGTCATCCGCTTCAACGAGGACGACGTCAGGCCCATGGGACGCGTGGCGCGCGGCGTGCGCGGGATGCGGCTGGAGGAGGGCCAGAACCAGCGCGTGATCGCCCTCATCATCGTCGAGCCCGACACGACGATATTGACCGCGACCGCCAACGGCTACGGCAAGCGCACGCCGATCGAGGACTACCCGGTGCAGGGCCGCGGCGGCCAGGGCGTCATTTCCATACAGACCACGGAGCGCAACGGCGAGGTCGTCGGCGCGGTGGCCGTCGCCGCCGAGGACGAGGTGATGCTCATCAGCCAGGGCGGCACGCTGGTACGCACGCCCGCGGCCGGGATCTCCGAGATGGGCCGCAACACGCAGGGCGTGCGGCTCATCAACCTCGACGACGGCGAGCACCTCATCGGGATCGAACGCATCGTCGAGGCCAGTGGCGAGGAAAACGGCAACGGCGGCGGGGAGGAAGGCTCCGCCACCGTCCACTGAGCGGCGCGATGGCGGCGGGCGCATGAGCACCGGCAAGGAACTCGATCAGATCCGCGCCCGCATCGACGCCATCGATCGGGAGCTGCTCGGCCTCATCAGCCGGCGCGCGGAGCTCGCCTGCCAGGTGGCGCGCGTGAAGACGGCGCTGGGCGAGAAATACTGCTACCGGCCCGAGCGCGAGGCGCAGGTCCTGCGCAGCATCATCGAGAACAACCCCGGACCGCTCTCCGACGAGGAGACGGCAAGGCTGTTCCGCGAGATCATGTCCGCCTGCCTGGCGCTGGAGCAGCCGCTGGCCGTGGCTTACCTCGGACCGCAGGGCACATACACGCAGTCCGCCGCACTCAAGCACTTCGGGCATTCGGTCAACACCCGCCCGTACGCCTCGATCGAGGAGGTCTTCCGCGAGGTGGAGTCCGGCGAATGCCATTATGGCGTGGTGCCGGTGGAGAACTCCATCGAGGGCGTCATCAGCCACACGCTTGATTCCTTCATGCAGTCGCCGCTGCAGATCTGCGGCGAGGTGGAGCTGCGCATACGCCACAATCTGCTGAGCCGCGCGCCGTCGCTGGAGGCCGTCGAGAGGGTCTACGGCCACAGCCAGGCGCTGGCGCAGTGCCGCCACTGGCTGGACCACACCCTGCCGAAGGCCGAGCGCGTGGCGGTGTCGAGCAATGCCGAGGCCGCGCGCCGCGCCAGCGCCGCGCCCGGGACGACCGCGGCGATCGCCGGCGACGCGGCCGCCGAGTTGTACGGGCTGACGGCGCTGGCCAGCGGCATCGAGGACGACCCGACCAACACCACGCGCTTCCTGGTGATCGGACACCAGGCCGCGGGCCGCAGCGGGGACGACAAGACCACGGTGCTTTTCTCCACGCCGAACAAGCCCGGGGCGCTGCACCATGTGCTGGGCGCGTTCGCGGAGGTGGGCGTGAGCATGACCCGCATCGAGTCGCGCCCGTCGCGGCGCGGGATGTGGGACTACCTGTTCTTCGTGGACCTGGAAGGCCATGCGGAGGATGCCATCGTGGCCGATGCGCTGCAGCGGTTGCGGGAACGCGCCGCGATGGTGAAGATCCTGGGCTCGTACCCGCGCGCCGTGCTGTAGGGCAGGCGACAGCGAGGAGTGATCGCCGGCCCCGGGCCTCGCCCCCGGCCCGGCCCTCCGCAATCAGCGACCGCCGCCGCGTTTACGAATAACCGTTCACGAGACACCCGTTGCCGGTCACCGGTCTATGAAAGTATGCGACTACCTACAGCTCGCCGCGCCCGGAATACAGGCGCTGCAGCCCTATCAGCCGGGCAAGCCGATCGAGGAGCTCGAGCGCGAGCTGGGCATCACGGACGTCATCAAGCTCGCCTCCAACGAGAACCCGCTGGGCGCGAGCCCGCGCGCGGTGCAGGCGCTGAAGGGGGCGCTCGGTGAATTGCACCGCTATCCCGACGGCGGGGCGTTCGAGCTGAAGCGCGCGCTGGCCGCGAAGCTCCGTGTCGGCATGGACACGATCACCGTCGGCAACGGCTCCAACGAGGTGCTCGAGCTCATCGCCCGCGCCTACGTCCAGCCCGGCGCGGAGGTCGTCTTCTCGCAGCACGCCTTCGCGGTCTATCCACTGGTGACGCAGGCGGTCGGCGGGCGAGCCGTGGTCGTGCCGGCGGCCGGCTACGGGCACGACCTGCAGGCGATGCAGGCGGCCGTCACGCCGCGCACGCGCCTGGTCTTCATCGCCAACCCCAACAATCCGACCGGCACCTGGTCGCGGCGCGAGGATGTGCACCGCTTTCTTCGCGGCGTGCCGCCCGAGGTCATCGTCGTGCTGGACGAGGCCTATTTCGAGTTCGTCACGGAGCCGGAGTACCCCGACGGCGTGCAGTGGATGCGCGATTTCCCCAACCTCGTGGTGACCCGCACCTTCTCCAAGATCTACGGACTGGCGGCGCTGCGGGTCGGGTATGGCATTTCGAATCCGCAGATCGCCGACGTGCTCAACCGCGTGCGCCAGCCCTTCAACGTCAACAGCCTCGCAATGACCGCGGCGGTCGCCGCACTCCAGGACGAGGAGCACGTGCGCGCCAGCGCGGAGCTCAACCGGCGCGGCATGCGGCAGCTGGAGTCCGCGTTCCGCGCCGCGGGGCTCGATTACATCCCGTCGGTGGCGAATTTCCTCAGCGTCGAGGTCGGCGACGCGGCGCGGGTCTACGAGGCGCTGTTGCGAGCGGGCGTCATCGTGCGTCCGATCGCCAGCTACGGCATGCCGCGGCATCTGCGCGTGACCGTCGGACTGCCGGCGGAGAACGAACGCTTCCTCGCCTCCCTGGCAGCCGCGCTCGACGCCGTCGGGGCGGGCCGCCGGTGAACCGCGCACGCCAGTGCAGAGGCGCGCGAGGACGCCCATGAGCGTTGGCCGCCTGACGGTGATTGGCATCGGTCTCATCGGCGGATCGTTCGCGCGCGCCGTGCGTCGCGGCGGCGCCGCCGGGGAGATCGTCGGCTGCAGC
>CAZTPK010000268.1:0-3824 GCA_964614765.1 uncultured Gammaproteobacteria bacterium | reverse complement strand
GGGTTGCCGCTGCCGTCGGCGGCGCAGTTGCGCGAGGTTGACCGGCTGCTTGCCGCACGCCGCGATGGCGCCAGCTGCGTGCGCTGGCACGGGGTGGAGCTGCGGCGCTTCCACGACGAGGTCATCGCGATGTCGCCCTTGCCGATCCTCGCTACGGGCGGCCCCGTCCCCTGGCGGCCCGGCGACGGGGACATCCGGCTTCCCACTGGCACGCTGACGGCCAGCCGGCGGCAGGGCGCGGGGCTGGCGCAGTCGGCGCTCGCGGGGAAGCGTACTTCCATACGCTATCGCGCTGGCGGGGAGACGCTGCGGCTGCATGCGGGCGGGCCGTCGCGGCCGCTGAAGCTGTTGCTGCAGGAGTGGTCGATCCCGCCCTGGCTGCGCGACCGGCTGCCGCTGCTGTACGTCGAGGGCGATCTGGCGGCGGTGGCCGACAGGGCGATCGCCGCGGAATTCCGGGCGGGGCCCGGCGCGGAGGGCTGGGTGCTGCAATGGACGTGGGACGCGGCGCACGCGCCCCCGTGAAGCGGGGTTATTCGCCGCGCGTGGTGAATTTGAAGGTCAGGTCGCCGACGTCGATGATGTCGCCATCGGCAAGCGGCGCGTTCTTGACCTTGCGATCGTTGACGAAGACGCCGTTTAGCGACTCCATGTCCGTGATCTCGTAGACGCCGTCCTTGCGCAGGGTGATCTGCGCATGGCGGCGCGAGATCGACGGGTGCTTCAGTACGACCTCGTTGCGCTCGGTGCCGCGCCCGATGCGGCAGGGCGTGTGCAGGATCTCGTAACGGGTCCCCTCGCCGCCCTGTTGCAGCAGATAGACGCGGCCGGTCGACGTCGCTGTCGCGCCGGGCATGGGGGCGCCGGCAGCGGGTTTCGGCGGCGCCGAGATGCGGCGGCGGCGCTGCAGCCGGCTGTAGATGACCAGCGCCGCCAGCACCCCCAGCAGGAAGGCGGCCGGGATCGCGTACCAGACTCCCTCGGCCGCGCCGGAGACCGTGGCGGTGCCCATGTCGCCGGCCCGCGCCACGGTCGCGAGCGCCAGCGCCGCCAGTGCGGCGGCGGGCACGAACTGCCGGCTGAGACTGCAATCCGTTGATATCATCGCTGAAAACTCCGACGCCAAGCATAACAGAGACGGCGCGCCGCGCGACGGCGCATGCCGCGCGGCCGGGCACCCGGTCCGTTCCGGGCCTGGCTACTTCTCCGGGAACAGCGGGTCGGGCATGTCGAAAAACTGCAGGTCGACCTCGAGCCTTCCCGTGACCGCGTTGCGAACGAACTCCGTCTCCCCGAGCTGCGGCAGGTTCTTGCGCAGCTTCTTGCTCGCCTCGTTGAGCTTGTTGTGGAGGGCGGGGCTGTAGGGGATCTTGTACGCGCGTGGGATGCTCCTGCCCAACTGCTGCTCCATGTCGGTCAGCCAGAGATAGATCGTGCCCTTGGCCTGCGTGTTCTTGTTGGGCTCGTCGACGTGGATGCCGACCAGGTTGAAGCGCTTGGGCAGCGCGATGCCGGTCGGCCAGCCGATGAGCGGCGAGTAGGAGATGGCGGTCGAGTAGGTGAGCAGCGCCACACCCGCGATCGCCAGCCCCTTGATCGTCCAGCCCCAGCGCGTCCGCGCCAGCAGCACGAGCAGCAGCAGTGCGAGCACGAGGTAGGCGAAGATGATCCCGATCATTCCCCAGTTCATGGCGTGAGGTCTTTCCTCAATAGTGATTGCGGGCGCGCGGCCGGTGGTCTCGTCGGTCTCCGGTCCGTCCTAGGGCGCCGGTGGCGGCGGAGCGTCGTCGCCCGCGGGCGCGGGCATCTCGGCGGTCTTCGACGGCGGCGCCTCGGGCGCTGCGTCGAAGAACTTCACCGTGTACTTGTGCGTCTTCGCGCCCTGGCGCTCCTCGCCCGGCTTGCCCATCCTGGTCAGATCCATCTCGTCGCCCGAGACCGCCTCGCCGACCTGCGGCACGTTCTTCTGCAGCTTGGCGCGCGCCTCCTTGGCGCGGGCGTGCAGCTCCGGCTCGTAGTCGAGCAGGTAGGCGCGCGGCACGACGCTGTTGCTGGTCTTGTCGGTCACCCAGAAAAAGACGTTGCCCTTGGCGCCGGTGATCCTGTCTGGCTCCTGCACGTAGAGCGCGATGAGACCGAAGCGCCTCGGCAGTTCGTCGCTGGAGGGCCATCCGAGCAGCGGCGGGAAGGAGAAGTACAGCACGAGGTAGGCCGCGGACGTGGCCACGAGGAGCACGGCCTTCATCAGCCAGGACAGCGTGGAGAAGATATTGAGCCCCGCGAGCACCGCCGCCAGCACGACGTATGCGGCTATCAGTTGCGCTATTCCCAGAGTCATGCCGGCCTCAGCTCCTTTGGAAGATGCGGGTGGTGAGCGACTTCTCGATGCGGTTGATGTTCGACAGTTTCCCGTCCTGATCGATGGTGAAGCGCACGGCGGTCTTCTCGTCGCCGGGCTTTTCGAGCTTGATGGTGCCGTAATAAATAACCTCGAGCTGCGGGTTCACCTTGTCGACGCGGACGTTGACGTCCACGGGCTTGTTGTCCTCGGAGCCGTAATAAAAGATGTTGATGACGTACTCGCCGACGACGGTCCCGCGTATGGTGACGACCTCCTGGTTCAGCGGGTTCTGCACCGTCTGCCCGTTGATGGTCAGCGTGTCGTTGACGTTGCCGCGGTCGTCGCGGTCGAGGTGGATCAGCCCGGCCTCCTTGCTCTGGAACCAGACGAGGTTGCCGTCGGGCTCCTCCACCCAGGTGTCGATGTCGTTCGGATTGTTGTCCGGCCACTGTACCGTGATGATGTACTCGGCCTTCGGGTCGATGATGCCTTTCTTGGCCACCGGGTTCATGAAAATGACCGAGAGGATGAAGAAGAAGGTCAGCGCCTGGATGATCTTGAAAAGCACTGCCGTGATCGGGTCGAACGGCTGCTGAAACTTCGACTTGGAGCTCAGGCGCAACGGCATGGCAGGCGGGCCCGTGCTACGACGAAGGTTTCATCCGCGGCCACAGCCTCACTTCTGTCAGATGTACCGTGTTCTCGAGCAGCTCGTCCAGCCCGCGGCCCAGCAGGTAGTACGGCACCGACAACAGGATGCCCGCCACGAGGCTGACCAGGGTGGTGTTGAGCGCCGTGCTCATGCCGTGGCTCATCTGCTTCAGCACCCGCTGCATCATGCTGGCGTCGAGCAGTTCCTGCTGCGACACCGACCCGAGCATCCAGATGAAGCCGATGAGGGTGCCAAGGAACCCGACCTTCAGGTTGAAATCGATCAGGAACCAGCCGAACTCGTTGGCCCCGCGCAGCCTGGAGGCATAGGCCTCCAGGATGTCGTTGCGCGACTCAGCCGGCTTGCCGGTCTCGGCGCTTAGCTGCTTGGTGCGCACGAGGTCGACGAGGTAGCGGGAGACGAAGCCGTCGGGCAGCTGGCCGCGATCGCCGACCTGCACGCGCCCGTGGGCGACGCTGACCGGGGCCTCGGGGCTCTCGCTGTCGAGAACCTGCCGGGACCTCGCCAGCAGGTTCAGCTCGCCCGACAGCACCCAGGTTCGCCACATCGAGTGCAGCACACCGACGGCATAGATGGCGATGACCGCGACGCAGATGAGGCTGTGATCGTTCTCGACCATCTCCTGAATCAGGCCGTTGTCCCAGCACACCACGAGCCCGAAGACGATGAGCCCCGTGACCAGGATCCACACGAGGAAGAGGAAATGCTCGATCTTGTGCATGGTGCGTCCGGCTCTTCTAGATTGTTCGAACTCGCCAGCGCATCGGGGCTGGACAAAAGGTCATGGTGGGGCCGGCTGCGGAGTATACA
>CAZTPK010000267.1:0-3830 GCA_964614765.1 uncultured Gammaproteobacteria bacterium | reverse complement strand
GCCGTCGAGCGGCGCGCGCGGCAGCGGCGGGGGTGGAATCACGGGGCAGTGCGCGCCGCTCAGCCGGTGCTGCATCGCCTCCAGCAGCAGCCGCCCGGCGGTGAGCGCGCGGTACTCCGGGTCGCTGCCGTCGATGATCTGCCACGGCGCCTCGCCGGTGCTGGTCTCGCGCAGCGCCTCCTCGCACACGCCCACGAACTCGTCGTAGTGCGCGAAGCGCCGCCACTCCTCCTTGCTGACGCGCCAGGCCGTCTTCGGATCGGAGGCCAGCTCGCGCAGCCGTTTTTTCTGCGCGCGCTTGGAGAGGTGGAACCACAGCTTTACGACCAGGGCGCCTTCCGCGACCAGCATGCGCTCGAAGTGACGGATGCGCTCGAGCCGGCGGCGGAACTGCGCGCGCTTCTGCCTGCCCATGACCCGCCCGATGATGGGATCGGTGTACCAGGAGCCGAAGAGGATGCCGATGTGCCCCTTCGGCGGCAGCGCCTGCCAGAAGCGCCACATCTCCGGGCGGTCGCGCTCCGCCTCGGTCATGGCGCCGAAGGCCTGGGCGCGGATGTGCCGCGGGTCCATCCATTCGTTGAGCAGGTTGACGGTCTCGCCCTTGCCGGCGCCGTCCACGCCGTTGACCAGCACCACGACCGGGAAGGTCGCGTTCTCCAGCAGTTCGTACTGGGCCTGGAGCAGGGCCTGCCGCAACGCGGGCTCCTCGCTCTGATAGACGGACTTCTTTATCCTGTGGCCGATCTCGGCGGATTCGAACATCGGGGCACCTTCTCTCGCGGTCCTGGGCCGCGGCCGTGCCGGCCAGCCTCCACCCGCCTTCTCCTTTTGCATCTTAGGTGCCAGTGCGCGGCCGCCGTTTGACGCCGCTCAGCTGCGGTACGGGGCGTGGCCGGCCGCCGGGCCTTCACTGCGCCGGTGTCGCCCCGATGCGGGCCCGCCGCGCGCGGGACCCATGGGAGATCGAATAACGTACCGGATCGTCATGCCATTTTCCCCAAAGGCAGGCATTATGTGACGGTTTGGGCAGGTGGCCCCGCCCGCGACCATTTATTAAGATACGCGCCGGATCGAGGCGCCCGTCCAGGGGCGCCGCAACGGCATGGCCGGGGTGTGGGGGAAGCGGATGCCAGGCAGTATCCGTCTGTTTTGCCTGATGTTCCTGAATTCATTCAGCTGAGGAAAGTAGCGATGACGAAGCGCGCTGTCGTTCGGACACTGCTTGTGGGCGTCATGGTGGGGCTCGCCGCGTGCGGCGGCTCGGCCGATCGCAAGGCCGCCTACATGCAGAAAGGCAGGGAGATGTACGAGCAGAAGAACTACGACAAGGCGCGCGTGGAGTTCAGCAACGTCCTGCAGATCGATCCGAAGGACATCGAGGCGCGCTTCCTGCTCGGCGAGACGATGGCGGAGCTGAAGGATTTCCGCGCCGCCGCCGGCCACTACCTGCGGGTGATCGAGGACGACCCCAAGCACGTTCAGGCTCGCGTGAAGATGGGCGAGCTGTACCTGGTCAGCGGCGATCGCGACAAGACCGAGGAGATGGTCGAGCAGATCATGAAGCTCGATCCGAACAATGCCGACGGCATCGTGCTGCGCGGCAGTGTGAAGGCGCAGAAGGGCGATCTCGCCGGCGCCCTGGAGGATGCCGAGAAGGCCATACAGGCCGCCCCCGACAACGTCAACGCCGCGGCCCTGACGGCCTCGCTGTACGTGCGCCGCAAGGAGACCGATCGCGCCATCGCGGTGCTCAAGCGCAGCATCGAAAAGAACCCCACCACCTTGGCGCTGCGCACGGCGCTCGCCAAGGTCTACTTCGACGCCGGCAAGAAGGCGCGGCCGAGCCGACGGCGCCGGCGCCGCGGGTGCAGCTGGCGCAGTTCCTGGTGGGCATGGACCGCATCGACGATGCCGAGAAGGCGCTGCGCGACGGCATCGCCGCGGTCAGCGAGCAGGAGCGCACGCCGCTGAAGCTCGCGCTCGCGGAGCTGCTGGCGAACAAGCGCGGCAAGGACAAGGCGGTGGCCGAGCTGACGAAATGGGTGAAGGAGGATCCGAAGGCCTACGACCTGCGCTTCGCCCTCGGCACCGTCTACGCCGGCAGCGGCGATCTCGCCAAGGCCAGGGAGGTCTACGAGGCCGTCATCAAGGACGACGACATCGGCCCGAGCGGACTGAAGGCGCGCACCAGGCTGGCGGCGATCGCGCTCTCCGAAAAGAAGCCCGAGCTCGCCGACCAGCTGGTGGCCGAGGTGCTGAAGGAGAACCCGCGCGACAGCGAGGCCCTGACGCTGCGCGGGCAGATCGCCATGTCGCGGCAGGACTACGCCACCGCCATCGGCGACTTCCGCGCCATCCTCAAGGAGCACCCGGAGAACATGCGGGTGCAGCGCATGCTGGCGCGCGCGCACTTTCTCAACAAGGAGCCGGAGCTGGCGCGCGACGTGCTGAAGAAGGCCATCGAGTCCGCGCCGCAGGATCTCGACCTGCGCAGCGACTACGTGCAGATGCTGGCGCAGGCCAACGACATCCCGGGCGTGGTGGCGCAGCTGAAGGAGGTGCTGCGGATCTCGCCGAACAACTTCGTCGCGCTCGAGACCCTGTTCAAGGCGCATGCGGCCTCCCAGGACTGGTCGGCGGCCACGCAGAGCGCCGAGCAGCTCAAGCAGGCCTACCCGGACAAGCCGCACGGGGACTATTTCGCCGGCCTCATCAAGCAGGCCAACAAGGATTTCGAGGGCAGCATTCCGGAATTCGAGGCGGCGCTGAAGAAGGCGCCCGACGCGGTGGAACCGCTCTCGCAACTGGTGAAGAGCCATCTTGCGTTGAAGCAGCCGGAGAAGGCGCAGGCCAAGCTCGACGAGGTGATCGCCGCGCAGCCGAAGAACCCGGTGGCGATGAACCTCAAGGGCGAGCTGCAGATGCTGGCCGGCAGGAACGAGGAGGCGATCGCGCTGTTCGAGCAGGCCATCGCCGCCAATCCGAAATGGCCGGTGCCGTATTCGAACACGGCCATGGTGTACGAGCGCATGCAGCAGCCGGAGAAGGCGCTCGACGCGATCCGCAAGGGCGTGGCGGCCACCGATTCGGCGCCCACCCTGGTGATGGCGCTGGCCGGCAAGTACGAGCAGATGGGCCGCATCGACGACGCCATCGCCGAGTACGAGAAGGCCCTGGAGAAGGCCCCCGACGCGCTGGTGGTGGCCAACAACCTCGCCATGCTGCTGGTGGATCACCGCGACGACGCGGCGAGCCTGGAGCGCGCGAAGAAGCTGATCGGTCCGCTGAAGAGCGCCAGCAACGCGGCTTTCCTGGACACGGTCGGCTGGGTGCAGCTGAAGGCCGGGGACGTGGAGGCGGCCCTGCCGAATCTCGAGCAGGCCGTGAAGGCGGCGCCGCAGGCCGCGGTGCTGCAGTATCACCTCGGCATGGCCTACCTGAAGAAGGGCGACAAGGCCGCGGCGCTGGAGGCGCTGAAGAAGGCGGTGGACACCAAGGAGGTCTACACGGGTCTGGACGAGGCGAAGTCCGCGCTCGAGGACCTGAACGGTGCCGGCTGAGGACGGTGCGAGTCCCGCCGTTCTCAGGTTCCCCCGGGGGTGAGGCGGCGATCGGGGCGTAGCCCGCAGCTTTCACGACAATGAATATGGAACGTGTGCGACCCTTGAACGGTCTTATCCGACCTGGAGACCGTGGGGCATCATGTTACGTCGGCGCTTGAGGCGTGCGTCGATTGGAAACAACGAGAGGAGACCGGCGATGAAGACGATGACACGCACGGTGCTGGGCAGCGTGGCGGTTGCGTTCCTGACGACGGTGATGGCGGT
>CAZTPK010000266.1:0-3833 GCA_964614765.1 uncultured Gammaproteobacteria bacterium | reverse complement strand
GTACAAACCCTACTCCATAGTGGTTACTCAAAGCTGAGGATTGTGGCCTTTCACAGTTATTGCTGACACTCCATGGTGCCGCCACAGGCAGCGCATCGTTCGCCAGGGAACGTTCGATCCGATCTGCCGAAGGAGGACCGCAGTCTCGAAAGGGACCGGGCGGCGAGTAGCGACAGCAGCAACATACCTATAAGAGGAGGTCGTGAGATGAGTAGCACAGCTGCAGCAGCTTCCCGCCTCGCTGGCGGCGCAGACGCCGGTCTGCACCGCACGATCAGCTGGACGGGCGCGTTCTGGGTGGCCAGCGGAGTGCCGGCCCTGGTGCTGTTCTCGATCGGCGGCATCGCCGCCACCGTCGGCACGCCATCGTGGCTGGTGTGGGTCATATCCGTGACGATCGGGTTCCTGCAGGCCTTCACCTATGCGGAGATCGCCGGGCTGTTCCCGAGCAAGTCGGGCGGCGCCTCCGTCTACGGCGCAGCCGCTTGGGTGCGCTACAGCCGGCTCATCGCGCCGGTGTCGGTATGGTGCAACTGGCTGGCGTGGACCCCCGTGCTCGCCATCGGCTGCGGCATCGCGGCGGGCTACCTGCTCAATGCCCTGTTCGCGCCGGACGCGGCGATCCGCACCTGGGAGGTGACGCTGCTCGACCTGAGCATGCTCAAGGAGGGGCTGCACCTGCGGCTGAACGCGACGTTCTTCATCGGCGCCGTGATCATGCTGGCCTGCTTCGCGATCCAGCACCGCGGCATACTCGGGACGGCGCGGGTGCAGACCATCGTCGGACTGGCGGTGATCGTGCCGATGCTGATCATCGGCGTGGTTCCGCTCGTCACCGGGGACGTGGTCGCGGCCAACTTCTCGCCGTTCGCCCCGGGCACGGATCCGGCGACGGCGGCCTGGGACAAGAGCGGCTGGACGCTGTTCCTGGGCGGATTGTTCATCGCCGCCTGGTCGGCCTACGCCTTCGAGACGGCGATCTGCTACACGAGCGAGTTCACCGACCCGAAGACCGACACCTTCAAGGCGATCTTCTATTCCGGGCTCCTCTGCATACTCTGCTACACGCTGGTCCCGTTCACCTTCCAGGGGGCGCTGGGATTGCAGAAGATGCTCGAGCCCGGGATCTACGACGGCACCGGCGTGGCGGCCGCCATGGCCTCGCTATTGGGCGCGAGCGGAGGCATGGTCTTCAACCTGCTGGTGATCATGATGCTGCTTGCGCTGTTGCTCGCGATCATGACGGCGATGGCGGGCAGCTCGCGCACGCTCTACCAGGGCGGCGTGGACGGCTGGCTGCCGAAGTACCTGACCCACGTCAACCCGAACGGCGCGCCCACGCGGGCCATGTGGACGGATCTCGGCTTCAACCTCGTCCTGCTCCTCATGTCGGACTACCTGTTCGTGCTGGCGGTGTCCAACGTCTGCTACATCGTCTTCAACTTCCTCAACCTCAACGCCGGCTGGCTGCACCGGATCGACAGCGGACACGCGCCCCGTCCGTGGCGGGCGCCGAACTGGCTGCTGGGCGTGGCGGTGGTGCTGTCGTTCTTCAACATGGTGCTGCTGGGGGCGGGCGCCAACGTCTGGGGCAAGGGGACACTGCTGACCGGCCTCGTCGCGATCGCGCTCATCATCCCGGTGTTCCTGTTCCGCCACTACGTCACCGACGGCGGCAAGTTCCCGGCGCGGATGCTCGAGGACCTGCACATCGACTCGGCCACGGATCTGCACAAGACCAAGGCGGGGATGCTGCCGTACGTGACGCTCGCCGCGGGCGTCGCCGTGGCGATCGTCGCCAACCAGATTTTCTCCTAGCTCCCGGTAACCTCCTTCCCTCGGAAGCGCTCGGGCGGTGGACCACACGGTCCACCGCCCTTTCTTTATCCGCCGGGGCCGGGCTCGCCGGGTCGCCGGCGTACCAGCATCCTGCGCGGGACGCCGCCGCCGGAACAACAGTACCCCCTCTGTAGTATCCCCAGATAGCGATTGACCACGCACGGCGCGGCTCGGATGCTGCAAGTGTCTACCGATGCGTGCACGCCCCCTTCCCGCGGCCCGGGCAGGGCTCGTCTCCATGTGGCGTGCAGGTCCTCGAGATCAAGATCCTTGGCAGGGAACAGGAGAGTGAGCGATGAACGACACGAAAATGTGGGGCGGTGAGCCGTTCTGGGGCCTGGGTTACGAGTTCGATCCGCAGTGGATACTCACGCCCGCGCAGAGGGAGCTGCAGGACCGGCTGATCGAGGTGTGTCGCACTACCCTGCGCGTCAACGCGGTGGAGAGCGACAAGCGGCTGCTGTATCCGCGCAAGAATTTCGAGGCGCTGGCCGAGCTCGGCCTGCTCGGCCTTGTGGTCCCGAAGGAGCTGGGCGGCCTGGGCGAGAATCACGTCTGCGCCGCGATGGTCGTGGAGACCATCGCCCGCTACGGCTGCGCCAGCACCGCCATGTGCTACACCATGCACCTGGGCGCGGTGGCCGCCGCCCTGTTCCGGTACCACAACAACGAGACGATCAAGGACATCATGCGGCGTCTGGACAAGGACTGCCTCATCGGCACCCTCTCGTATTCCGACCCGGAGACCGGCTCGCACTTCTGGTACCCCGTGTCCTCCGGCGCCGACGAGACGCCCAACGGCTGGCGCGTGCGCAAGAAGGCCTCCTGGACCACCTCCGGCGGCTTCGCCGACTGGTACATCGTGCAGACCACCAGCCCGAACTTCAACGGCGACTACTCCAATCTCTCCTGCTTCCTCATCATGGGCAACGAGGTCAAGTCGGACCCGGCGAACTGGGACGGCCTCGGCCTGCGGGGCAACCAGTCCGGCCCGATGCAGGTCGACAACGTCGAGGTGCCGAAGGACCGCCTGGTCGGGCCGATCGGGGACGGCGCCAAGTCCAACGACGAGTGCGTGGATCCGTTCTTCATGCTGCTGTCCTCGGCGTGCTGGAACGGGATCTCCATGGGCCTGGTCGACATCGCCAAGAACCACACCACCAAGAAGACCCACGTCGACGTCGGCATGCGGGTCTGCGACTACCCGACCATCCAGGACTACGTCGGCGAGGCGATCATGGACACCAATTCCGTGCGGGCGCTGGATTTCATGCTGGCGCAGGCGATGGACAGCGTCACCAACAATTGCGACTGGTCGCTGCACACCGATCTCGAGGCGCTGCCGCGCGCGCAGTTCCTGCACTGGTGCTGGCAGCTGAAGTTCGAGGCGGCCAAGAACGTCGCGCACGTCTCCGACAAGATGCTGCACGCCTGCGGCGGCACGGCCTACAAGCCGGCGCTGGGCATCGAACGCTACCTGCGCGACGGCAAGGCCGGCTGGGTCATGGGCCCGACCAACGAGGTGCTGCGCCAGTTCGTCGGCAAGATGGCGCTGCTCGGCATTCAGTCGCTGGACTACTGGAACCAGTCGATCAACGAGCGCGTGCTCAACAACGAGCTGAAGAAACTCGATGCCGCGGGCAAGCGCGCGCTGGCAGAGCGCCTGCTCGCCGAGTCCGAGGGCAAACAGCGCGTCGCCTGACCTCCGACGTGCCTGCACCGGGGCGGTCGATCTCCGCCCGCCCCGGTGCCATCTGCCACCGAAACGGGGTTTCGCCGAGCCTAGGACGTCCATGCCCGAGTACGCATACGCCGCGCTGCCGCGGATCACGCCATGAATCCCGTCTCCACCGCCATCCGCGTGCCCGGCCTGCGCGCGCTGCCGCCGGGCGTGGAGCGCTACCGCGTGCCCGGCGGCGGCAGCATCGTGGTGAAGCTCGCGCCGGGCGATGTGCTGCGGGTCCGCGACACCGAAGGCGCACAGCCCTGCGAGC
>CAZTPK010000265.1:0-3841 GCA_964614765.1 uncultured Gammaproteobacteria bacterium | reverse complement strand
ACCTCAGCTTCCAGGCGCTGGTCTCGCCCGCGATGACGCGCACCGCGGGCGCCGAGGACAGAACGATACAGGCCTCGCGCCGCGAGCCGGTGATCGTGGACTACGCGCGCTCGTTCTTTCCGATCTTTCTCGTCGTGCTGCTGCTGCGATCGTTCCTTTTCGAGCCGTTCCGGATCCCCTCCGGCTCGATGATGCCGACGCTGCTGGTGGGCGACTTCATCCTCGTGAACAAGTTCAACTACGGCCTGCGCCTGCCGGTGCTCAACAAGAAGTTCGTCGAACTGGGTGCGCCGAAGCGCGGTGACGTCGTCGTCTTTCGCTACCCGGTGGACCCCTCGACACCCTTCATCAAGCGGGTCGTGGGTTTGCCCGGCGACCACATCGAGTACCGGGATCGCACCCTCTACGTCAATGGCCGGGCGATGGCGCAGGAACCGGCCGGCACCTATCTCGGCAGCGGGGCCGGCTCGGATCAGAACGGCGACCCGGTGATGACGGAAAAGCTGGGGGACGTGGAACACCTGATCCTCGTCCGGCCCCAGGTGCCGTCCATGGACGGGGAGAGCATCGTCCCCGAGGGACACTATTTCGTCATGGGCGACAACCGGGACAACAGCCGGGACAGCCGGTTCTGGGGTTTCGTGCCCGACGAGAATCTCATCGGCCGGGCGGTCTACATCTGGATGAATTTCGATCTGCAGAACAAGGAACATATAATTGACTGGCGGCGTCTGGGCCAGCGTATCCATTGACTTTACGGGGAGGGGCGAGATGAACCTATTGCACCGGCAGCGGGGTCTGAGTCTTTGGGAGCTGTTGTTCTATTGCGTGCTGATCGGCGTGGCGGCGCTGGTCGTCATCAAGCTCTTGCCGCTGTACATGGAGAAGTTCAAGGTCGAGAAGGCGATGCAGTCGCTCGCCGCGCAGCCCGAGATTCGCATGCTCGAAGAGAGCGACATGAAGAACAGACTGCTGCGGCACTTCGAGATCGAGGACGTGGACAAGTTCAGCCGTCCGGAGGATCTGAAGAAGATCTTCACCGTCACCAAGAACAAGGACAATGAAGGCCGCACGATGAGCATGAAGTACGAGATCCGTGCTCCATTCCTGGGGGCGCTCGATGTCGTCCTCAAGGTGGACAAACAGATCGCCATCCCGGCCTACACCCCCTGAGCACGCTGCCCCGCGGCGCCGGCAACCCGAGGCGCAGGGCAGAGGCGGCCTTGGCCAGACTGTCCGCTATACTCCAATACGAATTCTCCGACGAGCGCCTGTGCACGCAGGCGCTCACGCACCGCAGTGCCGGATATCCTCACAACGAGCGTCTGGAGTTTCTGGGCGACGCGATGCTGGGTCTGGTCGTTGCCGAGGAGCTGTACCGTCGCTACCCGGACGCCGATGAAGGGCTGCTGACCCGCCTGCGCGCGGCGCTGGTGCGCAAGGAGACGCTGGCCGATGTGGCTGCCGAACTGGATCTCGGCGCGCACCTGCGCCTCGGCGAAGGCGAGCTGAAGAGCGGCGGCTTTCGCCGGGCATCCATCCTCGCGAACGCGCTGGAGGCGATCCTGGGCGCCATCTACCTGGACGGCGGGTACGAGCCCTGCCGGGCCGCGATCACCCGTCTGCTCGGGCGGCGGATCGCCAGCCTGTCCGCGGCGGAGATGACCAAGGATCCCAAGACCGAGCTGCAGGAATGGCTGCAGGCGCGCGGTCGGCCGCTGCCGGTGTACCGCACGACGCGGGTAGAGGGCGACCCTCACGACCGGCATTTTGTCGTCGAGTGCACCTTGGAGGATGCCGCGGCTCCCGTCGTCGGCGAGGGACGCAGCCGGCGGCATGCCGAACAGCAGGCCGCGGAGCGGATGCTCGCGCACCTGCGCCGAGCAGGCGCGCGGGGCGACTAGCATGTCCCGATGCGGCATGGTGGCCATCTTCGGCTGTCCGAACGTCGGCAAGTCGACGCTCCTGAACAGGCTGCTCGGCCAGAAGCTCAGCATTACTTCCCGCAAGCCGCAGACCACGCGCCAGCGGATACTGGGCATCCACACCGAGGGCGAGACGCAGGTCGTATACGTGGACACGCCCGGCCTGCAGGCGCGCCCTACCAGGGCGCTCAATCGCTCGATGAATCGCGAGGCCCTCGGCGCGCTCCAGGGAGTCGACCTGGTGCTGTTCGTGGTGCAGGCCGGCCGGTGGACCGACGTCGACGACCACGCGCTCGCGCAGGTCCAGGCCTCGGGCCTGCCCGTCATCCTGGCGGTCAACAAGGTCGACCTCTTCAAGGAGAAGAGGGCACTGCTGCCCGTGCTCGAGGATCTCGCCGCCAAGCACGCCTTTCACGACATCGTCCCGGTCTCCGCACGCAACGGAGACAATGTCGATGCCCTGCGCCGCTGCATCGTCGCGCTGCTGCCCGAGCGCGAGCATCTCTACGATAGCGATCAGATATCCGACCGGGGCGAACGATTCTTCGTGGCCGAGATCGTCCGGGAGAAGCTCGTCCGGCTGCTGGGGGAGGAGCTTCCTTACGCGACCACCGTGGTCATCGACGAGTTCAAGGACGAGGAGCGGCTGACCCGAATCGCCGCGACCATCTGGGTTGAGAGGAGCGGCCAGAAACCCATCGTCGTGGGCAAGGGGGGCCAGATGCTGCGCCGGATCGGGGAGCAGGCGCGCCGTGACATCGAGAGATTCCTGGGCCGCAAGGTGTTCCTGCAGACGTGGGTGCGGGTGAAGGAGAATTGGTCCGATGACAGCCGCCTGCTACGGCAACTCGGTATCGACGTCGCCGACTGAGCGTCCCCTCCGCCGTCCCCGCGGGAGCCACGGTCGTGCAGACTGAGCTCCACGAGGCCTGCGTCCTGCACCGCCGCAGCTACCGGGAATCCAGCCTGCTGGTCGAGTTGTTCTCGGCGCGGTACGGTCGCGTCGGCGCCGTGGCCAAGGGCGTCACGCGACGCGGCAGTCCGCTCGCCGCCCTGCTGCAGCCATTTCGTCCGCTGCTTACCGCATGGTCCGCACGCCGCAGCGAGTTGGTGACGCTCGCGCAGGTGGAGGCCGCGGGCGAGCCGTTCGTCTTCTCCGGCCAGGCCGCACTGTGCGCGTTCTATCTCAACGAGCTGCTGCTGCGGGCGCTGCCCCGCAACGACGCGCATCCGAAGCTGTTCGCGCGGTATCGGGCGGCGCTGGGGCGACTGGCCGCGGAGCCCGCCGACGCCGAGCCGACGTTGCGAATATTCGAAAAGCATCTGCTCGAGACCGCCGGCTACGGCGTCCTACTCGACAGCGACGCGGACACGGCACGGCCGGTGGATCCCGGACGCCTATACCGCTATGTGCCCGGACACGGGCCGACCGCCGTTCGGGACGGGGACGCGGCGCCTGAGGGAGGCATCGCCATCTCGGGGGCGACCCTGCTGGCGCTCAGCGAGGAGCAGCTGACGGCGCCGTTGCACCGTGCGGAGGCCAAGCGCCTGCTGCGCGCCCTGCTACGAGTGCACCTCGGCGAGAAGCCCCTGCACAGCCGCGCCTGGTTCGACGAGTACTGAGCGGCGGTCAACACCGCAAAGCCGAGCGGGACAGCCGCCGGGCTGGTACAATTCGCCCCGGCCGTAATTCGCATCCGCCTCCCCCTGGACTCATGCACGACGCATTCATCTTCCTCGGCGTTAACGTCGACCACGTGGCCACGCTCAGACAGGCGCGTCGCGCACGCTGCCCGGATCCGGTCGACGCCGCGCTCTCCGCCGAGCGGGCGGGCGCCGACAGCATCACCGTGCACCTGCGGGAAGACCGCCGGCACATCCAGGACCGTGACGTCACCGTGCTGAAGGAGGTGTTG
>CAZTPK010000264.1:0-3906 GCA_964614765.1 uncultured Gammaproteobacteria bacterium | reverse complement strand
CCGCCTGGGTGTTGCCGACCTCTACCTCGGTGCGCAGATCCTTGATGCGCGACTGGTCGAGCACGTAGGAACGGATCTGATGCCCCCATCCGATGTCGGTCTTGCTGTCCTCCACCGCCTGCTTCGCGGCGTTGCGCTTCTGCACCTCCAGCTCGTAGAGCTTGGCCTTCAGCATCTTCATGGCCTGTGCCCGGTTCTTGTGCTGCGAGCGCTCGTTCTGGCAGGCGACCACTATCCCCGTGGGCAGGTGCGTGATGCGGATGGCGGAGTCGGTCTTGTTCACGTGCTGGCCGCCGGCGCCGCTGGAACGGTAGGTGTCCACCTTCAGATCCGCCGGGTTGATCTCGATGTCGATGTCGTCGTCGACCTCCGGCGACACCCACACGGCGGCGAAGGAGGTGTGCCGGCGATTGCCGGAGTCGAACGGCGACTTGCGCACCAGCCGGTGCACGCCCGTCTCCGTGCGCAGCCAGCCATAGGCGTACTCCCCCTCGACCCTCACCGTCGCGCTCTTGATGCCGGCCACCTCGCCCGGCGACGCCTCGAGCAGCTCGGTCCTGAAGCCGCGCCGGTCCGCCCACTTCAGATACATGCGCAGCAGCATCTCCGCCCAGTCCTGCGCCTCCGTCCCCCCGGAGCCGGCATTGATGTCGAGGAAAGCGCCGTGCGAGTCCATCTCGCCGGCGAACATGCGCCTGAACTCCAGCCCCTTGAGTCGCGACTCCAGCCCCCGCAGGTCCCTGCAGACGGTGTCGAACGTGGCGGAGTCCTCCTCGGCGGCGGCGAGCTCGGCCAGCTCCTTCGCCTCATCGAGACCGCGCGCGATGACGTCGACCGAATCCACCACCTTCTCCAGCGCCGCGCGCTCCCGCCCCAGCGCCTGCGCCTCCTCCGGCTTGTTCCACACCGCCGGGTTCTCCAGCTCGCGCCTTACCTCGACCAGCCTCTCGCGCTTCGCATCGTAGTCAAAGATACCCCCTGAGCTCGTCGAGCCGGGCGCGCATCTCGCGAATCTGGTTCAGGACCGGATTGATCTCAATCATCGTTGCCAATGCCCTATAAAGGAAAGGGGCGCCGTGCCCGACACGGGCCGGCGCCCCGCATGTGTGCTCCTGGATGGCATTCGGACCGCCGCCTCCGCGACCGGTGCAGCGTGACCGTGCGGACGGAGATGGTACTACACGGAGAATCCGCTGTGGAGCGAGGCGGGCGCGGGCTGTTGAGGAGCCCGATGCGGGACCGGCTTGCCGCCGCTCAGACGGCCACCTGGCCGCCGTCGATGAGGGTCAGCACCGGCCCCGCGGTGAACCTGCCGCGCTCGCGCTCGAGGTACCCGGTCATCTGCACGGTGCCGAGCGGCGCGCTGAAGAGATACCCCTGCGCCTCGTCACAGTGATTCTCGCGCAGGAAGCGCACCTGCTCGTGCGTCTCCACGCCTTCGGCGATCACCGTGCGCCGCAGGTTGTGAGCCAGACCGATGATGGCCCGGGTGATGACCGCATCGTCCTGGTCGTAGGGGATATCGCTGACGAAGGAGCGATCGATCTTCAGCGTATCGATGGGGAAGCGCTTCAGGTAATTGAGCGAGGAGTAGCCGGTGCCGAAATCGTCGATGGCGATGCTCACGCCAAGCTCCTTCAGGCGCTGCAGCGTCGCCACGGTGGCGTCGGTGTCCTCCATCAGCACGCTCTCGGTGATCTCCACCTCGAGGCAATTGCCGTCGAGGCCGTGCTGCCGCAGGGCGTCGGCGACCATCGCCGCGACATCGCACTGACGGAACTGCCGCGCGCAGATGTTGACCGCCAGGCGCGGCACCGGCAGGCCGCTGTCCAGCCAGATCCGCGTCTGCGCCAGGCCCTTGCGCAGCACCCACTCGCCGATCGGAACGATGAGGCCGGAGTCCTCGGCGACGGGGATGAATTCCGCCGGACTGACGATGCCCGCGTCCGGCCGCTGCCAGCGCACCAGCGCCTCCATCCCCTGCAGCCGCCCCGACTGCAGGCTCACCTTGGGCTGGTAATGCAGCAGGAACTCGCCGCGCTCGATCGCCTGGCGCAGGCCGGACTCGATCCGGATGCGCTCGACGGCGCGCTCGTTCATGCCCGCGGTGAAGAACTGATAGCCGTTGCGGCCGTTGGCCTTGACCTGGTACATGGCCGCGTCGGCGTTCTTCAGCAGGCCGTCGACGCTGTCGTCGTCGTGCGGGAACAGGGTGATGCCGATGCTCGGCGTCACGTATACGTCCTGGCCCTCCAGCACGAAGGGCTGAGCCATGACATCGAGTATCTTGCGGGCGACGATCCGGGGTTCCTCGGCGCCGCCGAGATTCTCGAGGATGATCGTGAACTCGTCTCCCCCCAGGCGCGCGATGGTGTCGCTGTCGCGCACGCACCGGCCCAGCCTCTCCGCAGCCAGGCCGAGCAGCCGGTCGCCGGCCTGGTGACCGAGAGTATCGTTGACGGACTTGAAGCGATCGAGGTCCAGGACCATCAGCGCCACGCAGCTCTGGCGGCGCGTGGCGTTCGCCAGCGCGTATTCCAGGCGGTTGTGGAACAACGTGCGGTTGGCCAGGCCGGTGAGACTGTCGTAATGCGCGAGCCGCTGCAGGTTCAGCTCGGCGCGCTTGCGCTCGATGGCCTGCCGCAAGGCGCGCGCAACGCCGTGGCCGTCGCCCTTGCCCTTGACGAGGTACTCCTGGGCCCCGGAGTGCAGCAGCTCCAGTATCGCCCGCTCCTCGTCGACGGCGCTGAACACCACCACCGGGATCTCCTTGCGCACGGCGACGAGCCGCTTGACGGTACGCACGCCCTGCGAGTCGGGCAGGTTCAGATCGGTCAGCACCACATCGTAGCCGTCGCCGTTCAGGGCGATGAGTCCGGCCTTAAGGTCGTGGACGTGGTGCAGCACGATGCGCTCGCCCTCCGAGGCCGACAGGCGCCCGCGCACCAGCCGTGCGGCGTCGTCGTCGTCCTCGATGAAGAGGACGCGGATCGGTCTGGCGGCATCGGTAGCGCTCTTGTCCCCCACGTCCCGGCAACTCTCCATGGCTGGCCCGATCGGGCTCACCGGGGGTAACGGCTGGCAGGGGGCGAACTTGAGGTACGCCGGCCGGCGCTGTGCGGAGTCACGCAAAGGGCGCGGTTCGCGGCAGCCGCCGCCAAAACCGCCAGAGATCGACCCGTCGCAAGGTGTAGGAACCTCGTGGCAGATGAACGGTGATCGCGGCGAGCAGGCCACGCCGCAACGCCGCCAGCAGGGGTGCAAGACAAGAGCCGTCAAGTGCCTGCATCGAGGCCTGCGGCGCTACGGGGGCCTCGCGTGCCGGCGCTTCGAGGCCGGCGGCCGGTACGTACAGCCAACGGCCCATGGCCGGAGGATGCGGCGGCGACGCCTGCATGAGGGGCAGACCTGCCGCCAGCGCCAGGCCGGCGGCGACCGGAACGTCGGTCACTACCGCCGTCCACACGGCATCGGGCCGCGGCAGGGCGCCGCCGCCCCAGAACCACACGCTGTTCACGGCCGCCTGCCCGCGCCCTTCGCGCGCGGCGTTCAGCGGGCTGCGGTGCAGCACCATCTGCACGTCGTTGGCGAGTCGCCGCCAGCGTCGCGCCTCGGCGCCGCGCGGCAGGAACGGATCGACGTGCTGGCCGCGGACCGCCCGAGGCGGGACGGTCTGGATCGCCGGTGCCGAAGCCACGGGCAGATACCACCGTTCCGGGTCCCGCCCGACGAGGAGGCGGATCCCCTCCTCGGCGAGCGCCGCGTTGATCTCCTCCGTCAGGCCCCTGGCCTCCGCCATGGTGAGCTCGAATGTGCCGCCATCGAACAACAGCAACTTGCCCATTTCGGGTCGAAGGTGCACCGGATCGGCGCGCAGCCAGGCCCCCCCGCCCGACAGGCCCGGCA
>CAZTPK010000263.1:0-3908 GCA_964614765.1 uncultured Gammaproteobacteria bacterium | reverse complement strand
GAATTCCACGGCATGACCGCCAGCGAGAATCGCCGCGTCGGGGACCTTTGCCAGCTCCTAGGTCTCAGATTCTGTGAGACGGATCCCGCCCGCAGTTCTCAGATTGGGTGAGACGCCCCAGACCCCGCCGCTTGCGACCCCGCCCCTCCAGTAGTCAAATAGGACCCCGCCGACCCCGCCCCTTTTTTTGCGCGGTCCGTGATTGCTTTCACCACGAGGATGAGTGGGGAAACAAGAAAAGGTGGGGAGGCGGCTTGGACCTGGCAGTCGCGGCGCGCCCCCACACACCCTATGGATGCCCTTCTCAATAATGTGTGTGGAACAGGAAATCAAGACCCATACCCAGCGTGTTAAGGCGGGCGAGCTGGTCTTCTATGGACAAGCCTGTCCGGGTTGCGGCGGCCAAGAAGGTTTTCGCATGCACGATCGGCGGCGACGAACGTTTCGGATCGTGGTTGAGGGATACGTGAAGCTGTTGTGTTCCTGGATCCTGCGTTGGAAATGTGTGGCCTGCGGCAAGCGTTTCACCGATTGCCCACCCTTTCGCGGTCCCGCACAAGCGGTACGCCAGGCCGCCGGTGTGCGAGACGGCGAGGGAATACCTGGGCACGGAGACGTCCTATCGCCAGGCGGCCGATCATCAAGGGAAGCCGATCCTGTACGAGGAGCGGCAGGCAAGCAGCATCGCGGTCGAGAAAGAGCCCGTGGGCGCCTTAGCGCCCAGTACCGTCTGGCGGTGGTTGTCGTGGCTGGGCCGCCTGGAGAACACGATGCGGGAAGCCGGCCAGTTGATCCGAGGGAAAGCCCCCGGCAGTACGCTGCACCGCGAACCGTGGCCGCTGTCTGCCCGGATGTATCGCTCCGAGGCACGCCGGCAGACGCTTCAGCGGGCAGCGCAGTGCCTGGTGATCGAGCCCTTGTTCCGGGAGCTGTTCCAGCGGGAAATATTCCCCCACTTTGCAACGGCTCATGGTTGGAGCTGAGCTAAGCTCGGGTCCGCACCGCCGATGGTGCGGAAAGGAGCTTCGCCGATGTCCAATCAGCACGATCGCCACGAGCAGTGGGCCGTTTTCTGGTGTTCCTTGCTGGGACCGTTGATCTACGGAGAGATTCCTCCGGAAGAGGCCGGTCGCTTTCTGCGCGAACTGGCCCAGCGCGAACATCTGTTTCCGGACGGCCGGCGTCGCAAGGCGTCGCGCGCCACGCTGTGGCGGAAATGGAAGACGTATCAGCAAGGGGGATTGGAGGGGTTGTTTCCCAAACGGCGCGACGACCGGGGAAAGCCGCGCAAGGCCTCCCCGGAAATGATCGATCGGGCCATCGCCTTGAAGAAGGATCAGCCTCGGCGGTCCGACGAGACGATCAATCAGTTTCTCCAGCAGGAGTTTCACCAGAAGCTGCCCAAGTCGACACTCTATCGCCACCTGAAGCGGGCCGGTGCTACGCGTCGCAAGCTGGGCATCTCCCGGGAGAAGGTTCGCCGCCGCTGGACCCGGGACCACAGTAACGCCCTCTGGCTGGGCGATTTCGAGGATGGGCCGTATGTCATCCAGGGAGACCGGGCGGTGGAAACCCATCTCTCGGCCTTCATTGACTGCCACAGCCGCTACGTCCTCGATGGTCGCTATTACCTTGGCGAGAACGTCGACATTCTGACCGATTCCCTGCTCCGCGCCTGGTCGTCGCACGGCGCCAGCCGAGAACTGTATGTGGACCGGGGCGGCGTCTATCGTTCCCACGCCTTGCGCGCGGCCTGCCTGGCGTTGAATATCCGCCTGATTCACCGCGGGGTGGGGGACCCGCCGCCGGGCGGACTGATCGAACGCTTCTTTGAGACGGCCCAGTCGCAGTTCGAAGCGGAAGTGCGGGCGGGCGAAATCCTGACGCTCGACAAGCTCAACCAAGCGTTCCAGGCTTGGCTGCAGGTGAGCTACCATGAGCGACCCAACTCGGAAACCGGCGAGGCCCCGCGACGACGCTACGAAGCCGGCCGCTCCTTCACCCGCCACGTGGACATCCAGCAGATCCTCAAGTACTTCCTCAAACGCGTGCCCCGCACCGTCAACGAAGACTTTTCCGACGTCCAGCTGCTGGACGGCTACTTCCGTGTCGATCGAGGACTCCGTGGCGACAAGGTGGAGGTGCGTTATGACCCGTTCGGCGACCTGCAGAGCGTGCTGATCTATTCGCCCGACGGCGAGTACCTCGGGAGCGGTCAGCGACACCAACGGGAGGATGGCGACCTGCAGTTTCCCACCCCACCACCGCCGCCCAAGCCCCAAGCCAATTACCTCGACCTTCTGATCCAGAAACACCAAGAAACGATGCGCCGCCAAAGCAGCGGCATCGATTACCAGGCCGTGTTGGCACAGGCTCAACGACGCTGGCCCTTCAGCGAAATGGCCAAACACCTGGCGGTTCAACTGGGACGCAAGGGGGGTCTGTCAACGTTCCGCGTCGAGGAGCTGGAAACGCTCCAGAAAGTCTACCACCGCTTGACCTTTGTGAACCAGGCGATGCTCGAGCAGGCTTGCGCCCGAGCCCAGCAGCGGACCATCCCCGAAATCGTGTTTCACTTGCAGCAACTCCATGACGAAAGGAGACCCTGATGTTTCTCACCCACTTCCAATTCACCTCCCAACCATTCGCCGAGCGAGTGGCGGCCGACGCCGTGTGGGTTGATGATCGCACGCGGCAGGGCTTGGCCCGGCTGCACTACGTAGCGCAAAACGCCACCGTGGCTCTGATTACCGGACCCAGCGGCGTCGGCAAGTCGGCCTTGCTGAAACGGTTCGTGCATGAACTTCCGGGGCCCCAGTGGGAACCCGTCTATCTTCATCTCACGCACCTGTCGGCCACCGGGCTGTTGAAAATGCTCGTGGCCAAGCTAGGTGAAGTTCCTCGACGCGGCAAAGAACGGCTGTTCGAACAGATCCTGGAAAAATCGCGTCAGGCCGAAGGCGCCCTGGTACTGATCGTCGACGAGGCTCATCTCCTCCATGCCGATGCCCTCACCGACATTCGCCTGCTGATCAGCTCCGCCCTCGACGATGCTCCCCCATTGAAAGTGGTACTGGCCGGCCAGGAACCGCTTCGCCAAGTCCTGCGTCAGTCCGTCCATGCGGCCCTTCTCAACCGCATCGCCGTCCGACACCATCTGGCCCCCCTCACCTGCGAACAGACCGCCACCTACATCGATTTCCAGCTCAAGCAGGCCGGAGGATCGGAGAAGCTCTTCGAGGAAACCACCAAGAGAATGATTCACAACTACAGCGGTGGCATCCCACGGCAGATCAATAATCTCGCCACGGCCTGCCTTCTTCAGGCCGCCGCCGAAAACTCCCCCCGCATCACGGAAACCATCCTGCAGCAGACGTTCAACGAATTCCATCTGCCTTAACATCCACCAGGACCACCATCATGTCCGCACGTTTCCCCAAGGAGCTCCTGTATCAGCTTCGCAACGACATCCGGATTCAAGACCTCATCCCTCGACTCAGATGGCCCCACAAGTACCGCGAGGGGCGATTCTGCTTCCTCTGCCCACGTTGCGAGGAATTCCTCACGGCCGTCAACCCACGCACCAACCTCGGACGCTGTTTCCGCTGTGAGAGCAACTACAACCCCATCGACCTGGTCATGCTGATTCGCCGTTGCGACTTCGTCACGGCCGTCGATCTCCTGCAATACCAACTCCCTCCCTTGCCTCCCACTTCTCCCGTGGCCGCCCCTCACTGAGTACACCACGCGAGGGACAGGGATGTCCCTCCTCTTTCCCTCATCCGCCCTAATCCGCCCACCTTCTCGCCGCCTTGCGTCTCACGCAATCTGGGACTGAGCGTCTCAATTAATCTGAGACCTAGCAACCAGCCCACGGCGATGACGAATGTGGCCAAGATTCCGCAACA
>CAZTPK010000262.1:0-3909 GCA_964614765.1 uncultured Gammaproteobacteria bacterium | reverse complement strand
ACAGCGGCGCTTCGTCGTGTACGATCCCGACATGAAACTGCTGGCGGAGACGGAATTCTCATCCAACTGGGCGAAGGCCGTCAGCTACGAGTATGTCTACCTGGGCGACCGACCGCTGGCGAAGGTGGACGCGACGACGACGCCTGCCACGACGTACTGGCTGGGCACGGATCACTTGGGCACGCCGTTCCTTCGGACTCTCGCGGATCGTTCCATCGACTGGCGTGTGGAGCACGAGCCGTACGGGAGGATCTTCTCGCTGCGCGGGACGACGGCGAAGCACATGCCGTTGCGCGTGCCTGGACAGGAGGCGGAGCAGCTCACCACCGAGACGAACGGCGTCTCGGAGAACAGCTACAACATCTTCCGCTGGTATCACCCGAGCTGGGGCAGGTACAGCCAGGGGGATCCGATCAAGCGGGTGGGACTCACGGCGAGTCGCGGGTCGTTGCGCACGTTGAGTCTGCACGACTTCGCGTACGGCGGCGCCAACCCTCTGACTTTCGTTGACCGTCTTGGACTCTGCAAAGCCTGCGACGACTGCCAAAGCGGAAAGTGGTCCTACAACGGATTTGGAGTTGCCCCGTTTCAGTGGACACCTTACCTAGGGTGGTATGAAGAGACAGGAGGAAGTTCACGATGGGGAAGACACGACCGGCATACGCGCCGGAGTTTCGGCGACAGGTCATCGAGCTGGTACGGGCAGGCCGAACGCCCGAGGAGTTGGCGCGCGAGTTTGAGCCTTCGGCGCAGTCGATTCGCAACTGGGTGCGGCAGGCCGACCGGGATGACGGGCGGCGGGCGGACGGCCTGACGACGGTGGAGCGGGATGAGCTGCGGCGGCTGCGGCGGGAGAACAGACAGCTGCGCGAGGAGCGGGAGATCCTGGCAAAAGCCGCGGCCTGGTTCGCTCGGGAGACCGACTCGATACCACCGAAGTCTTCGAGTTCGTGAAGATGAACCAGGCCACATACCGCGTATGGACGATGTGCCGCGTGCTGGGGGTCTCCGCCAGCGGGTACTACGCGTGGGTGCAACGGCCGCCGTCCAGGCGAGCCCAGGAGGATGAGCGTCTGGCCGCCCGGATTCGCACCCTGCACGCTCTGTCGCGGGGTACGTACGGTGTGCCACGGATCTGGGAGGACCTGAGCGAGCAGGGGGTGAGGGTGAGCCGCAAGCGGATCGCCAGGCTGATGCGAGCGCTGGGCCTGCAGGGGGTCAGCCGACGCAAAGGAGTGCACACGACCCGCCGCAATCCGGACGCCCAGCCGGCGCCCGACCTGGTCGATCGGAACTTCGCCGCCGAGGGTCCCGACCGCCTGTGGGTCGCCGACATCACGTACATCCCGACCTGGTCGGGATTCCTCTACCTGGCCGTGGTCATGGACGCCTGGAGCCGGCGCATCGTGGGCTGGGCGATGCGCTCCCATCTGCGCACCGAGCTCGTCCTCGAGGCGCTCGAGATGGCGCTGTGGCAGCGCAAACCGCACAACGTCATCCATCACTCCGACCACGGCTCGCAGTACACCTCGATCGCCTTCGGGAAACGCTGCCGCGAGGCACGTGTGCGACCGTCGATGGGCACCGCCGGCGACTGCTACGACAACGCCCTGTGCGAGAGCTTCTTCGCCACCCTCGAGTGCGAGCTCCTCGACCGCCATTCCTTCCGCACGCAGGCCGAAGCCCGCCTTGCCGTCTTCGACTTCATCGAGGGCTTCTACAACTCTCGCCGCCGCCACTCCGCCCTCGGCTACCATTCACCCATGGCCTACGAAAGGAGCCACCATCCCCAACCCTCGGCCGAAAGCTGTTAACCGTCCACCAAACCGGGGCAACTCCAGGCGCCGAGAAGAGCGCAACGAAGGCAAGAAGCAGCCGGTCTCGTCTCACGGTAGTTTCTCCCTCTTGCGAGTCTACCGCGTCTGGGCAAGAACGCCTCGTTGAAGGGTAGCGTGAAGGATGCAGCGGGCCAGGCACGCGCCACAGTTCTCGTGGTGTGAATCAACCGGCCCCTGATCGGTGGAACCAACGCCCATTCTTGGAGAGGCCTGTCCGCAGATGGGAGGGAGCTCACGTGAGTGAGACCCAACTCAGGGGGGCGGCGTCTAGCAGGCTGCTGAAAAAGGGGATATGCGGGGGCATGACCAATAGTAGTGTCCATTCGAGTGGTGTACGAAGAGTTGTCCTGTGGCCGTCGTGGTCAGCGCGGGAGCCTGTGGGAAGCCCGGGAGGGGTTTCCAAGGGGTGTGGGAGGGTGCGGCGTTGAGCGGCCTTCCACAGCCCGTCGGGCTCACCCGCTGCCTGGAGACAGGGCAACGGCCACTGAGCGATCCTTTCGGCATGAAGTCGCCAAACCTCAACGCCAGGAGGACGCCAGTGGCCAGTCAGAGCATGAATCCGATGGAGTGGGTGCGCAAGAGGCTCGAGGAGGACGGCGAGGACCTGGTGCGGGAAATGCTGCGGGTGTTTGCACAGGCGCTGCTGAGCGCGGACGCTGACACGGTGTGCGGCGCGTCGCTCGGGAGCCGAAGCCCGGACCGGGTCAACCGGCGCAACGGCTATCGCGACCGGCCGTGGGACACGAGGGTCGGCACGATCGCGCTGGCGATCCCGAAGCTGCGGGAGGGGAGCTACTTCCCGGAGTGGCTGCTCGAGCCCCGACGACGGGCGGAACGTGCTCTGGTCAACGTCGTGTGTGAAGCCTACGTCAACGGTGTGTCGACCCGTCGAGTCGATCACCTCGTCGAGGCCATGGGGCTGTCTG
The DNA here is from genome assembly GCA_964614765.1 of uncultured Gammaproteobacteria bacterium. Classification (GTDB taxonomy): domain Bacteria; phylum Pseudomonadota; class Gammaproteobacteria; order JAJPIJ01; family JAJPIJ01; genus JAJVHZ01. The sequence goes on along the minus strand of CAZTPK010000262.1, from coordinate 1,145 downwards.
GGATCTCGAAGTCGCGTGTCTCCGAGATGGCCCACGAGCTTGATGCGCTGGTGGAGGACTTCCGCAGCCGGCCACTGGAGGGCAGCTTCCCGTACCTGTGGCTGGACGCTCTGACGCTGCGCTGTCGGGAAGGCGGGCGGATCGTCCAGGTCGCGCTCGTGATCGCCATCGGCATCACCCACGACGGCCGGCGCGAGATCCTCGGCGCCGAGGTCATCACCGGCGAGGATCACGCCGGCTGGCTGGCCTTCCTCCGGGCGCTCGTCGCGCGAGGCCTTTCCGGGGTCAAACTCGTGGTCTCCGACGCCCATGCCGGCCTGCGGGAAGCGATCGCCGCCGTGATGCTCGGGGCATCCTGGCAGCGCTGCCGGACGCACTTCATGCGCAACCTGCTCACCAAGGTCCCGAAATCCGCCCAGCATTTCGTCGCCACGGTGGTCCGCTCGATCTTCGCCCAGCCTGATGCCGAGGCGGTCAGAGAGCAGCATCACCACGTCATCGAGCAGCTCACCCCGAGGTTTCCCGAAGCCGCTGAACTGCTCGATGAGGCCGGACCGGACCTGCTCGCCTTCACCGCCTTCCCCCCCGCCCACTGGCACCAGATCTGGTCGAACAACCCCCTCGAGCGGCTCAACCGGGAGATCCGTCGCCGCTCCGATGTGGTCGGGATCTTCCCCAACCGGGCTGCGATAATCCGACTCGTCGGCGCCGTCTTGGCCGAGCAGCACGACGAGTGGGCCGTCACCCGTCGCTACCTGCCCCTCCACACCCTCGCGAGCTCACCGCCCGCCCTCTTCACCCCGCTCTCCCAGCTGCCAACCCCACGAAAGGAGACCCCTGCTCCCGCATGAACACTCACCCGCTCAGTGACCCTCGTACACCACTTGACAGGACATGACCCCGGGCGGGTGCCGGAGAGAGGGAACGGACAACCGAGAAGCCCCTTTGTTAGCATCCGCCATGCCCTCCCGGATCCGTCTCGACCAGCTCCTCGTCGAGCGCGGCCTCGCCGCGTCGCGCACCCGGGCGCAGGCGCTGGTGATGGCGGGGCTGGTGCGGGTGGAGGGGTCGGTCGCGGACAAGCCCGGCCGTTCGGTGCCGCCGGACGCGCGCGTCGAGCTGGAGGCGCCGGAACACCCGTGGGT
>CAZTPK010000261.1:0-3924 GCA_964614765.1 uncultured Gammaproteobacteria bacterium | reverse complement strand
GCCCCGTCCGGATCGTCAGCGCCGAGCCCAGGCCGCGCAGCGCTTCGTCCAGCGCGGCGAGCGAGTGATGCAGCCAGACCCGGCTGGCCGAGGCCGGCGCCCACGCGTCTTCCTCCTCCGGCGCCCAGATGAACAGCGGATAAACGGGATCGCCCGCCTCGCAGGCAGCGTGCAGCGCGGGGTTATCGGCCACGCGCAGATCCTGGCGAAACCATACGAGAACCGGGCTCATCGTGGCTGTATGTCGGGAACGTGGATTGCAGCGCCGGCGTCCGCTCGCCGTCCGCGGGAACCTTTCTTTTCAGGATACAGCCTAACGCCCTGTCGGTGGCCAAACGTATAGCTTGCGTTTAACATTGGCGCCGGTTTGCGACCCCGCGAGTCGCCATCTGGATAACACCTGGAGAGAATGCAAAATGCACAAGTTCGTACGATTTTCGGCCGCGGCGCTGCTGGCCCTGCCGGTGGCGGTGCTCGCCCACGGCCCCTCGCGCCAGAAGACCGAGAAGGAAGTCGAGATCAATGCGCCGGCCGAGGCGGTGTGGAAGGCGTTGAAGGGGACCTGCTCGATCGCCGACTGGCATCCCGCCGTCGCCACCTGCGAGGCCAAGGGCGAGGGCAAGGGCGCCACGCGCGTGCTCACCCTGGGTGAGGCCGGCAGCGGCAAGACCATCGATGAAGAGTTCACGATGTTCGACGAGGAGAAGATGACCTTCAAGTACAAGATCACGAAGGTCGCGGCGGACGTGCTGCCCGTGAACAGCTACGCCGCGCAGATGACCGTCGAGCCCGCTGGCGCCGCCAAGTCGAAGGTGACCTGGAAGGCCGGCTACTACCGCTACTACACCCAGAACGATCCGCCCAAGGGTCAGGACGAAGAGGCCGCCAACACTGCGGTGAACGGCGTCTTCGAGGCCGGCATGGCGGGGCTGAAGAAGTTCATCGAGACTGGCAGCAAGAACTAGCCGGGCGTCCCGGATGCGCTGGCGCCGCGGCGCCAGCGCGATCTCCCCCGGTCCGCCTCGATTCACGTAACCTGACCAGGCTCCTCCCGTGACGCGCCTCGTCTTCGCCGTCTGGTCCATTGCCGCCGTGCTGCTGCCCGTGCGCCTCGTCCATGCGGCGCCTTACGCCTATATCACCAACCAGGGCTCCAACAGCGTCTCCGTGATCGATCTCGCCACCGACGCGGTGATCGACACGATCGCCGTGGGCAACAGGCCGGCCGGCGTGGCGGCGAGCAGGTCCGGCGATCGCATCTACGTCAGCAACCCGGAGAGCAAGGACGTCTCCGTGATCGACGGCGCCACCCGCAAGGTCATCGGGACGCTGAAGGTCGGCGAGGGACCGCTCGGAATTGCGTTGCATCCGGACGGCGGCACCCTCTACGTGGCCGACTGGTACCTGAACATCGTCTCGGTCTTCGATACCACGACCCTGAGGCAGACGGCGACGATCCCGGTCGGCCGGTCGCCGTCGGGCCTGGCGCTGGACCTGGCGGGCAAGCGCCTGTACGTCACCAACCGCGACGACGACACTCTCTCGGTGCTGGATGCCCGCACGTTCGCGCCCATCGCGCTCATCGCGACGGGCAAGGCCCCATTCGGCGTCACCCTCACGCCGGACGGCCGACGGGCCTTCACCGCCAACGTGCAGAGCAGCGACGTCACGATCATCGACACCGAGGCGCTGGCGGTGACCGACACGATTCCCGTGCACGACTTCCCCTACGCGGTCGCCGTGGACACGGCGCGCAACCGCATCTTCGTCACCAACCAGCACGACGATTCCGTGTCGGTGATCGATCTCGGCCTCGGCGAGGAGATCAAGCGACTGGACGTGAGCGGCTACCCCGAGGGCATCGCGCTCGCCCCCGACGGCCGGCACGTCTACGTCGCCAACTGGTTCGCGAACGCCGTGGACGTCATCAGCACCGAGTCCCTCGAACTCGTCGGCAACATCGCGGTCGGCGAAGGCTGCCGCGCCTTTGGCGAGTTCATCGCGCCGCGGCCGTGAGCCGCGCACCGCGGCCGATTGCGACATAGTGATCCTTGTGGTTGAATGCCGCGCGTCGCGAACACGGCCGACGGCAACGCGAAAGGAAACCCGAGGATGAACCTATACGTAGGAAACCTGGCCTATTCGGTCTCGGCGGCGGAACTGAAGGCCGAGTTCGAGAGATTCGGCGAAGTGCTCTCCGCAGAGGTCGTCATCAACCGCCACACCGGCCGCTCGCGCGGATACGGTTTCGTGAAGATGACGAATCGTGCCGAGGGCAGCGCCGCGGTGAAGGCGCTCGATGGCGTCGTGTTCCACGGCCGCGCCTTGCGGGTGGATGAAGCCAGGCCGGATGCGGAGAAGCGATCGCGCGCCGCCGCGCCCCGTCGCGGCCATTTGCCGCACCAGGCAGCGCACGGCGCCCGTGCCCGCCCTCACGGCGCCGCCGCCGAGACGGCGTCCGCCCGGGGCGGCGGTCTGTTCGGATTCGTGCGAAGACTCTTTTCCCGCGGCGGCTGATCGCGACGATCAGCCCTGCTCCAGCAGCCGACGCAGGTCGATGATGGCGGCGTTGGCGCGGGAGATGTAGCTCGCCATCACCAGCGAATGGTTGGCGACGAAGCCGAAGCCGGTCCCGTTCAGCACCATCGGACTCCACATCGTGTCCTGCGTCCCTTCCAGCTCACGGATGATCTGACCCAGGCTCACCTGGGCGTTCTTCTTCGCCAGCACGGAGGCGAAATCGATCTCGGCGGCGTGCAGGAAGTGGATCAGCGCCCAGGCCGTGCCGCGCGCCTCGTAGAACACGTCATCGATCTCCAGCCACGGCGTCTTCACGGCGATCACCTTGCGCTCGTCCGTGGAGCCCGCCGCCGCCACCTCGCTGCCGAGATCGACATTGATGCGCTCCTGTCCTACGCTGGCCGACAGCCGTTGCGAGAGGCTTCCCAGCCGCTTCTCCACCAGCACCAGCCAGTCGCGCAGGTTGTCGGCGCGCGCATAGAACTGCGCGTTCTGATCGTTGTCGTCGAGCAGGCGCGTGAGGTAGCGCTGCAGCGCGTCGCGGCCGTCGCGGTACTCGCTCTCGCTGGAGGGCAGGATCCAGGCGTCGTTCTGATAGTTGAAGTTCGGCTCGGCATCCTGCAGGTCCTTGTCCTCGGTGGACTGCGACTGCGAGCGGCTCAAGTCGTTGCGCAGGGCCTTGGCGAGGTCCCGAACCTGCACCAGCACGCCGAACTCCCAGTTGGGCATGTTGTCCATGAGCACGCCCGGCGGCATGACGTCGTTGCTGATGTAGCCGCCCGGCTTCTGCAGCAAAACGTTGACGACCTCGATGAGCGTAGAGGTCGTCACCACGCCCGGCCAGAGCCTGGTCTCGTCGCCCGCGGTCTGACGCAGCGCAACCTCGCGCACGTTGAAGACGTCCGGATCCCTGCTCCAGTAGAACATGAGCACCAGGATGATTAGCACGAGCCCGGCGACCGCCGCCCCGATACCGCCGGGCAGGCGCCCGGTCAGCTTTTGCCTCAGTTCAAGCCATCGCGTCGTCATCATCGCTTTGTGCCGCTCCACCCAATCATGGTCTCGCGGCATGATAACGCACCCGCACCTCGTTGTACGCCCAGTCCAGCCACGGCAGCAGGGCCTCGACGTCGGCGGTTTCCACCGTCGCCCCGCACCAGATGCGCAGGCCCGGCGGCGCGGCGCGATAGGCGTCGATGTCGTAAGCCACGGCCTCGCGCGCGAGCAGATCGCTCATCGCGTTCACGATTGCCCGGCGCTCGGGCTCCGGCCGCACCAGGAACCAGTCCTCGACCAGCCGCAGGCAGACCGAGGTGTTCGAGCGTACGTCGGCGCGCTGCGCAAGGAAGTCGACCCAGGTGGACGCGGCCTGCCAGCGCTCGATCGCCGCGAGGCTGCGATCGC
>CAZTPK010000260.1:0-3928 GCA_964614765.1 uncultured Gammaproteobacteria bacterium | reverse complement strand
CGGCGGGGGTCTCGATGACCTTCTTGCCGCGATAGTACCCGTCGGCGCTCACGTGGTGACGCCGGTGCACCTCCCCGGTCGTCGGCTCGATCGACAGCGCCGAGGCCGTCAGCGCATCGTGCGAACGGCGCATGCCGCGTTTCGAGGGGGTCTTGCGATTTTGTTGCACAGCCATTTCAGAGGTCTCCTAAACTGTTGCCAATTCGATTTCGTCACTGCTTGTCCTTCAGAGTCGCCAGTACGGCGAACGGGTTCTCGCGCGCCGTGTCCTGTTTCTGCCCGTACCCCGGGCCCGCCCCAGGCAGGCACGCATCGTCCCCGTCCTCGTGCCGCGGGATCATGGGCAACTGCAGCAGCAACTCATCTTCCACGATCTCGGCCAGCGACATGCGGTCGCGGCTCACGACGAGCGGTTCGTAGCGCTCCGAGGCCGCGTCATCTGCCGACTCTTCGGGAACCAGCTCCAGCGCCGCATCGACCGCCACCGGGACCGCAACACTGCCCATGCAGCGCTGGCAGGTCATCTCCAGATCCGCGCTCGCCTTGAGCTCGAGTACCCGTCGCCCCTGCTCGTCCACGCTGAAGCGCGCCGTGACCCGTACCCTGCCCTCCTTGCTGGCGAGCATCGCTTTCAGCCGTTGAAGGCGGGTGACCGGCAAGTCGCCGGCCAGCTGCACCCCCGTGTCGGCCAGGTGCAGGGGATCGATGTGCTCCGGGAGACCCCCCCTCATAGGGCGCGGTATTATATGTCAGCGACTTACTGACAAAAAGACGCTGGATGAAAACAATTCCCGAGCCGATCGCCGAGGCCGCCGGTGCTCGCACCCTGGTGCTCGCCTCCACTTCCCCGTATCGACGGGCGCTGCTGCGACGGCTCGGCTACCCGTTCCTGACCGTTGGCCCGGGGGTCGAGGAGGTCGCGCAGGAGGGCGAATCCGCTGCCCGGATGGTCACCCGCCTCGCCGAGGCCAAGGCCCGTGCCCTGGCCTCGCGATACCCCGAGGCCGTCATCGTCGGTTCCGACCAGATGGCCGTGCTCGACGGCGTGGCGCTGGGCAAACCGGGCACGGCCGAGCACGCCGAACGCCAACTGCGGGAGGCGAGCGGCCGACGCGTCGATTTCCTGACGGGCCTTTGCGTCCTCGACGCGGCGAGCGGGGCCGCCGCGACGGTGTGCGAGCCCTATGCCGTGCATTTCCGCACGCTGACCGCCGCGGAGATCCGCAACTACGTCCGCCGCGAGGAGCCGTACGATTGCGCCGGCAGCTTCAAGTCCGAAGGCCTTGGCATCGCGTTGTTCGAACGGCTGGAGGGCGACGACCCCACCGCCCTCATCGGCCTGCCGCTCATCCAGTTGACGCGCCTGCTGCGCCACGTCGGGATAGACGTGCTCGCTTCCTGACTCCGTTGCGCGGGTTGCCCCGCGGCACCCCTCAGCGCAGCTCGATCCGCCCGGCCACCGCCTCGGCCATGGTCCGGCCGAGGCGCCGGGCGAACCGATCGAGAACGGGCTCGTGCGGCGTGTAATCGACGATGTCCTCGGCCTTCACCACCTCGCGCGCGACGTAGCTCGCGCTGCCCAACGCGTCCACCAGGCCCAATTCCAGCGCCTGTACGCCGGTCCAGATCAGGCCGGTGAACAGTTTCGGGTCCTTGGCCAGCCGATCGCCGCGTCCCCGCTTCACGGTGTTCACGAACTGCTCGTGTATCTCCCTGAGCAGACCGCGCGCGTGCTCCACCTCCTCCGGCTTGAGCGGCGAAAACGGATCCAGAAAGCCCTTGTCTTCGCCGGCCGTGAGCAGGCGGCGCTCCACGCCGAGCTTCTCCATGGTGCCGGTGAAGCCGAACCCGTCCATCAGCACGCCGATCGAACCCACCACGCTGGCCTTGTCGGCGTAGATCTCGTCGGCTGCGGCGGCGATGTAATACCCGCCGGAGGCGCACATGTCGGTGATCACGGCGTAGAGCTTCTTCTCCGGATACTTCTCGCGTAGTCGAACGATCTCGTCGTTGACGTACCCCGCCTGGACGGGGCTGCCGCCCGGGCTGTTGATACGCAGGATCACCGCGGCGGAGTGTTTGTTTTCGAAGGCATCGCGCAGCGCGGTGACGATGTTGTCGGCGCTCGCCTCGCCGTCGGCCGCGATGACGCCGTTGATCTCGATCAGCGCGGTGTGACGGCCGCCGGCCAGCGCCGCGCCACCCATTCCGCCCGACTTGAACACCAACAGGAGCAGGAGCAGATAGGCGAAGCCTAGCAACTTGAAGAAGATGCCCCAGCGGCGCGCCCGCCGTTGCTCCTCCAGCGCGGCGTACGCGAACTTGTCGATGACCTGTTGCTGCCAGTTCGGGGCCTGCGGCGTCGAACCCGGCGGGATGGGCGGAGTGTTCTCGGTCATGGTCTCTTGCGTCCAGCTTTGCGTGTGGATCCGGCCGCCGCCGGCTGCGACGGCGCGAGCGCGCCGAACACGTCCTCCAGCTCGGCCGGCAAAGGCGATTCTACCGTCACCGCGCTCCCGCCTTCGAGCGGGATCTCGAGCCGCTCCGCGTGCAGAAACAACCGCCGCAGCCCGAGCGCGTGCATGCGCCGGTTGAATGCCTCGTCGCCATATTTTTCGTCTCCCGCGATGGGGAAGCCGGCGTGGCTCGCGTGCACGCGGATCTGGTGCGTGCGGCCGGTCTCGAGATAGGCGTTGAGCAGGCTTGCACCTTCGAACTGCCGGCGCAGCGCGAAGTGGGTGACGGCGTGCTTACCGGCGCGCTGATCGACACGCACCACCGCCTCGCCGCCGGTGCGCATGTCCTTCCTCAGTGAGGAGGTGATCGTGCGGTCGGGCCCCTTCCACCGTCCACGCACCAGCAGCAGATATCGCTTGCCGATCCGGCCTTCGCGCAGCTGCTCGTGCAACCGCCGAAGGCTGCGCATCGACTTGGCGAGGATGAGGCAGCCTGAGGTGTCCCGATCGAGACGATGGGCTAGCTCCAGGAAGTGTTCCTCCCCGCGCGCATTGCGCAGGGTCTCGATGAGACCATAGCGCAGCCCGGATCCCCCGTGAACGGCCATGCCGGAGGGCTTGTCGACGATCAACATCCGTTCATCTTCATAGAGGATGCGACCTTCCAGGAACTGTCCTCGCGGCCCGCCACGCCCTGGAGGCCGGGGCTCTGGCTCGCGCCGGATGGGGGGCAGGCGGACCAGGTCGGCCTCCTCCACCCGGGTCTCCGGCTTGGCCCGTCGCCCGTTGATACGGATCTCGCCGCGCCGCAGCATGCGGTAAATGTGACTCTTCGGGACGTCCCCGAGCAGGGAAACCAGCAGGTTATCAATGCGTCGACCCGCTTGATCGGCGTCTACCTGCAGGTGGCTGACCTCTTCAGTCCGCAGCGGGGGTCTCTGGATCATGGGTAGCGCGGTTTTATTGCCGCCGGATGACGCGACTGCTATAGTGTTCAAGTCTGATATTGTACAGCTAACTTAAAGTTTTAATTCGAAATTTGCGCCGGCAGCCCCGGTGCGCCGGGAGGCGAAGCCACCGGCGGCGGGAGGCGTGTCGGCACCGCGGCGGATGCTTACAGGGCACATCACGCCGGCGGAACTTGAAAGAGTCCCAGCATCACCGCAGCGAAAAGCGGTGTTTATTAGGCGTTCCTCCCTCAGCGTGGGTCGAGATTCACCGCGCCGGACCCGGCCAGGCTGTACCAGAGCCGTCCCGGGGTCAACCGATTGTGGGGCACGGGCGCCAGACAGGATTACTACACAATGAAAAGAATGCTCATCAACGCGACTCACCCGGAGGAGTTGCGCGTTGCGCTCGTCGACGGCCAGAAACTCTACGACCTCGACATCGAATCCACCGGCCGCGAGCAGCGGAAATCCAACATTTACAAGGGCCGCATCATCCGGCTGGAGCCCAGCCTGGAAGCGGCC
>CAZTPK010000259.1:0-4007 GCA_964614765.1 uncultured Gammaproteobacteria bacterium | reverse complement strand
CAGGAACGCCCGCACGCGGAGGAAGATGCCCACCATCACGCCGACGATCGACAGGCCCCCCAGCACCAAGGCCAGCCAGGGAGATTTCTCCATGCCGTTCAGGAAGATTTCGGCGGTCGAGGAGACGTAGATCGTCATCGCGCTCACCTCCGGTTGCCCGAGCAGCGCCTGCACGGTGCGCAGATCCGTGCCGGCCTGCAGCAGGTGGGTGGCGAAGGAATGCCGCAGGCTGTGCGCCGAGACGCGCTTGTCGATGCCGGCCTCCGCCGCCGCCTCGCGGATGTGGCGTTGCAGGAGTTGTTCGCAGAGGTGGGGCCGCCGCTCCAGGCCGGTCTTCGTATCCGCCGAAACCTCGTCGGCCGGAAAGACCCAGTGCCACGCCCAGGTCGCGCCTGCATGCGGGTGCCTGCGGTCGAGCGCAGCGGGCATCCACACGCCCGCGCGGCCGGCGCTGCGGTCCTGCTCCCAGAGCGCCCGGCTGTACGTCAGCTGCCGGCGCAGCGGCGCTACGAGCGACTGCGGCAGCATGACCAGCCTTTCCCTGGCCCTCCCGCTCCCGCGCACGAGTATGATTCCGCGCGCGAGGTCCACGTCCTTCACACGCAGGCGCAGCGTCTCGCGCAGACGCATGCCGGTGCCGTAGAGCAGGCGCGCGAGCAGGGAGGAGGATTGCGGCACGGCCGCAAGAAACGCCCGGATCTCGCCTGTGGTGAGCACGCTCGCGATGCGCCCGCGCGCCTGCGGCGGCCCGATCTCCTGCATCCAGGGCAGCGCCACGCCCAGAATCTCACGGTACAGGAACAGGATGGCGCTCATGGCCTGGTGGTGGGTGGAGACGGAGACCTGCCGTTCCGCGACGAGGTGGGTGAGGAATGCCTCGGCCTGGTCGGCGCCGGGTTGCCGCGTGCCGAGCCAGCGGAGGAAATACTCCGCCCAGTGGACATGGATCCGCTCGGCCTTCATGCTGTAGCCGAGCTCACGCAGGCGCGCGCGCAGCCGGTCCAACAGCTGCGCCGGATGAGAGGGAGGTCTGTCCGGATGATGGCTGCTCTTAATACTGTACATACATACAGCATAACGCCGGATCTCGCCATCGACAAGTCCACCCAGCGTCGCGAGGGATGGCCGTACTATCCGCTACGTCCCCTTTTTGACTCTCACCACGACGGCCTCCCGGTCACACTATGCGTCGACGTCGAGCACGTCGTTAAGCCGCGGATCAGCATCTTCGGGAAGTGGTATGTCCCCCTTGTCTGCTTCCGCCGGGTTGACGCATGACGAGCAGTTGCAGCGGACGGCGACGCCGAGACGCGACCGCTGAACTGCGGGATTGGGTCGCAGATCGAGCAGAGGAGACACATCGTGGCACTACTCGTGGGAGCACTCCTTGCACTCGCAGTGGGGCTTTTTGCCACTGCCAGCGGGCTGGACCGTGACCGTGCCTTTTATCCAACCGTGACGATTGTCATCGCATCCTACTATGCGCTGTTCGCGGTCATGGGAGGATCCACGAATGCGCTGGTGGTTGAGTGCGTGGCGGGCGTGGTCTTCCTCGCAGTTGCAGCCTTTGGGTTCAGGTCATCGCTTTGGGTGGTCGTGCTTGCGCTCGCGGCCCACGGGGGCTTCGATCTCGTACATGGCCGAATCATATCCAATCCGGGCGTGCCGGCTTGGTGGCCCGCGTTCTGCCTGATGTACGATGTGACCGCGGCCGCGTACCTGGCGTGGTTGCTCAAGATCGATCGCGTTCGGGCTGCAGCCTGACTATACGTGCAAGCCGGCCGCCGATGACGGGCCATCCGCCTGCCGAGCCGCGACACGCAGCGGTGGCTGAACGCCGGGGTCGGGCGTCGTTGCACCGAGGGTCGTAGCGCCTCCGCCGCAGAATCAGGAGAGTGAAATGGCGATCACGAACAAGCAGTCCGGGACCAGCGTTCACGAGGTTGCTGACGGGATCTACCGCATCAGTACACCGGTCACCATTCCGGGCGGCGGCTTCTCGTTCAACCAATACCTCATCCTGGACGATGAGCCGCTCGTCTTCCACACGGGGCCGCGGAAGATGTTTCCGCTGATCCATGAGGCGGTCGCGAGCGTCCTGCCGCCCAATCGTCTACGTCACATCGCCTTCTCGCACGTCGAGGCCGACGAGTGCGGGTCGCTCAACGAATGGCTCGCCGCGGCGCCGCAGTCCGCGCCGCTGTGCGGCAACGTGGCGGCGATGGTGTCCATCAGTGACCTCGCCGATCGGCCGCCTCGCGCGCTCGCCGACGGCGAGGCCCTGTTGCTCGGCAGACACTCCGTCCGATGGTACGACGCGCCGCACCTGCCGCACGCATGGGAGTGCGGCTTTTTGATGGAGGAACGGACCGGAACGCTGCTGTGCGGCGACCTGTTCACGCAGGGCGGCGCCGACAATCCGCCCGTCACCGAGTCGGACATTCTCGGACCCAGCGAGGCGTTCCGGCGCGAATTGGACTATTTCTCGCACACGAGGAACGCGCGCCAGATGCTGGAGCGACTGGCGTCGACCGGCCCGAGGACGCTCGCGTGCATGCACGGCAGCGCATGGCGCGGCGACGGCGCGGGACTCCTGCGCGCGCTGGCGGATGCATTGTGTGCGTGAACGCCACCCGGCGGCGCGTTCCCGCGCACGGTCCTCGCCACCCTCGGTCCCCCGCCGAGCGCGGGCGTTAGGCGTCAAATGATCGCCGTACGTGCCCTGGCACCCGCAGACGCCGGCGACGTTTTGCGCATCAATAGCGCTGCGCGCCCACGCGTCGCGACGCTGACGGACCTCGAGCTCGAGCGCCTGGGGCGCATCTCGCGTGGCCACATGCTTGCGGCGGTGTGCGATGCCCGCGTGGTTGGATATCTGCTGGCATTTGAAGGCGGATCCGCCTATGACGGCGAGGAGTTCCGATGGTTTTGCGACAGGGAGAGCGAGGCCTTCGTCTACGTGGATCAGGTGGCGGTTGCGGAGGAAAGCCGCGGCCGCGGTGCGGGCTCGGCATTGTATACGGCGATCAGCGCCATTGCGCACGACATCAGCGCCGGCGCGCTGTGCTGTGAGGTGAACAACAGGCCGGCAAATCCCGCCTCGCTCGCGTTTCACAAAAAGCTCGGCTTCGTCGTGGCGGGCAGCATGGTCACGGAAGATGGTCGAGAGGTCGACCTCTTGCGCCTGCGATAGAACGGCGGCGTCCCGGCATTCGACGATGAGGAGGCAAGACCGACATGATTGAGGGATCCTGCCACTGTGGCGAGGTGCGATGGTGGTTCGAAGACCAACCCGACGGAGCGACGGCCTGCAACTGCACGGTGTGCCGGCGCTACGGCGTGCTCTGGGCCTATGGCTACGAGGGGGCGGGCATCGAGGTCTCTGGCAGGACGCAACCCTATGTACGAGGCGAGGCATTGGAGTTCCACTTCTGTCCCGTTTGCGGCTGCGTGGGCTTCTGGCGCGCGCGGCAGAGTGACGACGACGGACGCCGCCGCATCGCCGTCAACCTGCGTCTGGCCGAACCCGAGGCCGTGGCGGGGATACCTGTCGATCACTTCGACGGGCTGAGTACCTTGGCCGACCTGCCGCAGGACGGCCGATGCGTCGCGGACTACTGGTTCTAGCCTTGCGATGGGCACCGCCCGCCGCATCGGGAACGCGAGATCCGTTTTCGGATGAGTCGGACTCGACGCAGCAGTGCACACGCAACCGAGCTGATCGGGGTCAGGTCACCCAGGCCGGGAGAACTCAGATGCCTTCGCCGCCCGCACTGGCTGATCTCCCGACCGAGCAGACGGAGCTGTGGCGCCACGTCCAGCGTCTCTGGGAGCTGGTCGCGAGCAAGGATGCGAGACTTATCCGGCAGGCCCTGCACCCGCGTTGCGCGGGCGGGGAAACGTACGCGCCGGTGCCGCACGACCGCGAGGCGGCGGTCTCGTCGATCACCGGCGAGGCGCCGCGCCTGAGACGCCCGTCCTCAGAGCCGTGTGCGGCCGATCCCGGC
>CAZTPK010000258.1:0-4007 GCA_964614765.1 uncultured Gammaproteobacteria bacterium | reverse complement strand
TCGCAAAGGTTCGGACTAAGCTCGACGAGGCGCGCCGCGAACTCAGCACCGCGGAGGCAATGAGAGCGGCAGCACTGCCGCCGGGTATCAGCATGGAGGACCTGGAAGAGCGTCAGGACATGCTCCGGTGGCTGGTCTCCTGGTACGCCGGGCAACTCAGTGGTCTCGAGGAATTGAAGGAGCTGCACCGGTCCCGCGCACAGCTGGAGGCCGAGGTGCAATCCTGGCAGGGATACGCCGATCAGACCGTTCTTCCGGCCGAGTTGCTGGAGCAGCTCTGGAGCGAGGTGTACACGAAGACACGCGAGCTCGAGGCGATCACCGTGAATCGACGCGCGCTGGCAACCCTGACCGAGGGGTCGCGCGAGCTGTTGAAGGATTCCGAACAGCAACTGCGACAGGCCAGTGAACGTGCCGAGCAGGCGCGGGACCCGGACGAGAAGGCACGCGAAACGTGGCATCGCGATCAGGCGGCACTGCGCGATCGCGTCAACCAGGCCAAGGTACTCGGCATCGAAGCACAACTCTCCGCGGTCGATGAAACCGCGGCGTACGTGCAGCAGGAGCTGGACTTCCTGCAACGCAAGGTGCGGCAGGCATCGGGACTGGCGTCGTTCTCACAGGCGGACCTCGACGCAAGGCTCGCGCATGTCGCGAGGCAGCGCGCCGAGACATTGAGGAAACTCGCGAGCGCGGAGCGTCGCGAATTCAAAGCGAGTGAAAATCTCGCTCAGGTGCGGGATCGGGTCCAGCAGGCGCGCAACCGCGTTTCTGCCGCCGTGGAACCCGACGCCGCGCTATCAGCCGAGATCGCCACCCTGGAAGCGGTCTTCCAGGCACGCAAGGCCGAGGCGGATACCGCAACTGCGCAGACCAGGCTGTTGCAGCTGTCTGTCCTGATGCTCGGCAGGGAAAAGTCGATCTGGGAACAGCGCTATGCGCTCGCACACAGCCGTGACAGTGCGAGGATCACTCAGACACTCAGGGAGATCCAGTCCATGCGGGAGCGCGTGACGACATGGAAGAGCACGGTGTTCTCCGGGCTGGATGCCGATCTGACGGCGCTCGCGGCCCAGCGCAGGCGCCTTGAGGACTGGAAGCCCGAGTACGGTGCCGCGGCCCTGGGACGCGAGGTGCTGGCGGCCATCCAGGAGCGCGTCGCGCTCCGCCAGTCGGTGCTGGACCATTTCGAGCGTAACGAGACGCTGTTGCTGGGCTGGTCGGCGGAGTTGCAGCAGCAGCGCGATACGCTGTCGCTGATCGAACGCGGGATGTCTCTCGGCAAGGCCCTGGCCGGATTCGGTACCCGACTCTGGAACGTCGAGCTCTTCACGGTCGAGGACAGCATCGTCGTCGACGGCGAGACGGTGAGCGGCAAGCGCAGCGTGACCGTGGGCAAGATCGCGCTGGTGCTTCTCGTCATCATCGTCGGGTACTGGGTCATCCGGCGCCTCGCGGGTCTGCTGCAGCGCATGGCCGCGGCGGGCGCGCATGGCGATGCGATCCGCGGGCTGCTCGTCTACCGGCTGTCCTACCTGGTGCTGCTGGTCGGCCTCATCATCGTCGCGTTGACCATGGTGAACATCCCGCTGACCGCGTTTGCCTTCCTGGGCGGTTCGGTGGCGCTCGCCGTGGGATTCGGCGGTCAGAACCTGGCCAACAATTTCATCAGCGGCCTGATTCTGATGATGGAGCGGCCGATCAGGATTGGCGATATCGTGGAGATCGAGGGCGTGCGCGGAACGGTGATCAACATCGGCGCCCGCAGCTGCCAGATCCGCCGCTTCGACGGTGTGGAGATCCTGGTCCCGAACAGCGCCCTGCTGGAGAAGAGCGTGACGAACGTGACGCTCTCCGACCCACGAACCCGCCTGAACGTGCGGGTCGGAGTGGCGTACGGCTCGCCGACGCGGGAGACCGAACGGCTGATCGTCGACGTGATACGGGAGCATCCACATGTGCTGAAGGACCCCGCGCCGTGCGTTCTGTTCGAGGATTTCGGTGACGATGCGCTGGTCTTCAATGCCTACTTCTGGGTAGAGCTCAGGGAGGACAGGGATTCGCGCGTCGTCGTCAGCGACATCCGGCACCGCATCGAGGAGCGCTTCAGGGAAACGGGCATCAAGATCGCCTTCCCGCAGCGGGACGTGCATCTGGACACGAGCGCGCCCATCCAGGTCGAGATCGCCTCAGCCGAGGATACGGCGCGCCACCGGTCCCAGGCGGACATGCCGCCGGCTGATCGGATGGCGAGGTCGCGATGAGGCGGCTATTCGGACTGCTCCTGCTCCTCCTTCTGGGCTTGGCCGTGGCCGGCGCGGCTGCGTGGGGCGCGCTGGCAATCTATTACTCGGACATCCGCAGCCCAGGTATGCGCAGCGCGTTCGCGGCCGCGTTCGCCGTCGTCGGTCTCGTGGCCGTGGTCGCGCTGGCGCTGCCGCGATGGCGGTGGCGTACGGCGGGGGGGTTCATCGTGGCATTCGCCATACTCGTCATTTGGTGGAATACGATCAAGCCGTCGAACGACCGCCAGTGGCAGCCGGAGGTCGCGAAGCTCGCCTGGGCGACCATCGACGGCTATCTCGTCACGGTGCGCGACATCCGCAACTTCGATTACCGCACCGAGACTGACTTCACCCCCGCCTATTACGACAAGACCTTCGACGTGCGCAAGCTCGAGTCCGTGGATCTCATCGCCGTCTACTGGATGGGCCCCGCGATCGCTCACACGTTCCTGAGCTTCGGCTTCGAGGGCGGCGATTATCTTGCCGTGTCCATCGAGACTCGCAAGGAGCAGGGCGAGGGCTACTCGACTATCAAAGGATTTTTCAAGCAATTCGAGCTGTACTACGTGGTGGCCGACGAGCGCGACGTCATCCGCCTGCGGACCAATTACCGCAAGGACCCGCCGGAGGACGTCTATATCTACAGGGTCAAGGGTCCGATCGAGAACGCGCGGCGGCTGTTCCTGGAGTACATGCGCAAGATCAATGAGCTCAAGGACCGGCCGAAGTTCTACAACACATTGATCCACAATTGCACCACGACCATCTGGCTCAACACGCGGATCAATCCGGGCCACCTGCCGCTGTCGTGGAAGCTGCTGGCCAGCGGCTACGTGCCGGAGTATTTGTACGAGTCGGGGCGGCTCGACGACAGTCTTCCGTTCGCGGAACTGCAGCGGCGCAGCCTCGTCAACGCACGCGCGCATGCGGCGGACCAGGATCCGACTTTCTCGGCGAGGATCCGGGAAGGAATTCCAGGGATGGCACAGTAATTGTGCTCGACTAGGGGGACATATGCTTCGCAGAATCTCGTGCTCAGTACTGCTGATGGGGGTATCGATCCTGACGACGCTCTGGTCGAATTAGGCACTGGCCCTGCCGTGCGACAAGTCCGGGGCGCAGGAGCAGGGCCGGCCCCGGATCGGCCTGGTTCTCGGCGGCGGCGGCGCGCGCGGCGCGGCGCACGTCGGGGTGTTGAAGGTGCTCGAGGAAATGAAGATTCCCATCGATTGCATCGCCGGCAACAGCATGGGCGCCATCGTCGGTGGCCTGTATGCCGCCGGTCTCAGTCCCGAGGACATCGAGCAGGAAATGGTCGGCATGGACTGGGACGACGTGCTCGACGACAAGCCGCGGCGGCCGGATCAGCAGTTCCGCCGCAAGCGCGACGACGACAACTATCTCGTCAAGAAGTACGTGGGACTGCAGGACGGCAAGATCGAGCTGCCGCTCGGCTACATCCAGGGCCAGAAGTTCGACATGGAACTCGCCCGCCTGACCCATCACGTTTCCGGCCTGAAGAGCTTCGACGATCTGCCGATCCCGTTCCGCGCGGTGGCCACCGACATCGAGACCGGCAAGGTGGTTGTGCTCAGCAAGGGCAATCTCGCCCGGGTCATACGCGCCAGCATGGCGGTGCCGGGAGCCTTCGACCCGGTGGAGATCGACGGCAAGCTGCTGGTCGACGGCCTGGTGTCCAACAACGTGCCGGTAGATGTCGGC
>CAZTPK010000257.1:0-4010 GCA_964614765.1 uncultured Gammaproteobacteria bacterium | reverse complement strand
CAGGGGGTCGGACTGCATATCGTGCACCAGCAGCGGCTGCCCGGAGGTGATCAGATCGACTGCCAACACTCCGCTCTCCCCCGCGAGGAAACTGAAATTGAGGGTGAGAGTGCCCGTGCTGGATACGCCGCCCGACTGCGCCTGTTGCGTAAACGTGGTGAACGTGTTGTCGGCGTGAATCACGGTCATGCTCAGGATGGCCAGCGAGAATGCCGACGGATTGCTGTCAACGGTGAAGGAGTAGTCGAACGCGACGCTGCCGGAACCGTTGCCGGGGCCGAAGGTGTACGAGGTCGTGCGCAGGACGTCGATCATCGTGCCCTGCCCGGGGGAGGACGTCTGCAGCATCGTCGGACTTGCGAAAGTGGAGCCGCCGTTCGCCGAAAGCGGCGTGTCCCAATCCGTGCTTTGACTCAGTGTCTGCGTGGTGAGACTTGGGTCGGTGACTGAAATGGTCGTCAGACGTGTCGGCGTGTCCTCGATTGCGGTCAGCCCATTCGTCAGATTGAGATTGATGGATCCGGGCCATGTGAGCGTCGCGCTGGCTGCGAATGCGTTGGCGGAGGCGAGTAGGCCGAGGGCGATGATCGCGCGCGCGGTGGCCGTGCGAATCGTGGGTATCTTGAGGGCATTCACGTTGACTCTCCTGCATTTGGTACGTCAGCGATCACGGGTTGCGAATCACGGTTGCGAATACGAGGCGGCCGATCCGGGGGCTAGCTCAGAAAAGAAGGTAAAACCGATTCGCTCTGCGAAACGTGAAACCGGACACGCGTGCGTGCGCCAGATATCCGTCTTGCGGCGATCGCGGGTGGTTGGGGGCTCCATTTGCGCGTCATTGGGCCGCAGGACGTTCCAGGCGCCATCGCCGGGGTTCCTCAGGCCGACCGTCTCGAAGCCTGGAGACCGGAGGCGGTGTTGCCGATGGTGATGGAGCGCGCAGCGGCGCGGCGGCGGGCGATCCCCAGGACGCTCAGGCCGCTCAGCAGGGCGAGGTAGGCGCCGGGCAGCGGTGTGGGTATCGGGTCGCCCGAGACGTTGAATTCGTAGTTGTAATTGAAGGTGCCGAAAGCAGTGTCCTGTACCCAGAATGCGTAGGTACCCGGCCCGAGCGGCCCGGTGAATCCGGTCGTGCCGGGGTTCAGGACGTTGTTGCCG
Source organism: uncultured Gammaproteobacteria bacterium (assembly GCA_964614765.1). GTDB lineage: Bacteria > Pseudomonadota > Gammaproteobacteria > JAJPIJ01 > JAJPIJ01 > JAJVHZ01. The sequence goes on along the minus strand of CAZTPK010000257.1, from coordinate 2,852 downwards.
ATGTCGTCGAGGATGTTGGTGTTGATCTGGGCGAGACTGTAAAGCGCATAGCCAAGCAGGCCCGCGGGACTGCCCCCCGTCGGGTTGACCGTGACCCGGTCGCCGGATTGCACGCCGATGAAGGTCACCTGGCTGCCCACTTCGGTCACCGGTCGAAGGAAGATGGAGTCGAGCTGCTGCCCGGCGGCGAGCGTGAAATAGAAATAGTCGCGATCGACGATGTCGGTGAAGCCGGTGGCGCCCCGTACCGTGTTCGCGCCCGGGTCGAGGGTGATCAGCGTTGGGCTCAGGCCGTCGTTGGAGAACAGGTCACCGCCCGCGGGTTCCTCCCATACCGCCGCCTTGGTTGCAAACGATGCGGTACAGGCCATGGTGATGGTCAGGGCGGGAACGACGAATCGCATGGTGGCCTCCGGGCATAGGTCTCAACGGCGGTGAGGAGCGCACGCGACGCATATTGATCCGTGCCCTCAGGTCCCGAAATCGCGGACTGCCGGCCTCAGCGCGCGTGCCTCAACATGAGCAGGAAGTTAAACCGGCGCCGGGATCCGAAACGTGAAGGCTTGCACATCGGCGCGCGCCAATAAGCCGACGGGAGCGCGGCAAGGAGGGCGCGCGATTGCGGCGTAGATGGGATGTCATGCGGGTGCCGCTGGAGACGATCAGGCCGGGGGCGCGGGAAAACGGCCCGAGGGACCACCGAGCGGCAATGCCGTCACCATGGACTGGATACGTGCCGCGATCCGCGGCGCCGCGGGCACACGCCGGAGGCGGTGCCCTCAGGGCATCGGTTGGCTCCCGGCGCGGGGCCAGTGTGGCGGGTAAGTCGAGGCGGGAGGCTCTGAAAAGGCAGAGCTTCCTGCGGTCCGTCGACGCATCGCCATGGTCGATGGCCGCAGGCCATTGAAAATGAAGGTCAGCAAGCATCACACTCCTTGCCGACCGTGCTCCGAGGAGTCCGGGAGGGACTCGTTCAGAGCTTCCCTAAGGGGTTGTTGCGGCGGTTTGGTCGGGGTAACACGATTCGAACGTGCGACCTTCTGCTCCCGAAGCAGACGCTCTACCAGGCTGAGCTATACCCCGATTGACGGACTTATGAACGGCGATTGACCGCGAAGTCGGCCAGGGCCAGCAGCGCATCCTTGAACTGCGAGGTGGGCAGGGGATGCAGCGCGGCCGCGGCGAGCCTTGCCTGCTCCGCGGCGAGCGACGCAGTGTACGCGATGGCCCCGGTCGATTCAATCGCCGCCTTGACCTGGCCGATGAACTCCAGCCCGCCCTTTTCAATGGCTTGGCGCAGGCCGCTCGCCTGCTCACCCTGGCTGTTCCAGAGCGCGTGCAGCACCGGGAGAGTCGGCTTGCCCTCGGCCAGGTCGTCGCCGATGTTCTTGCCGATCTCCTCGGCGGAGGCGCTGTAGTCGAGCACGTCGTCGATGAGCTGGTAGGCCGTGCCCAGGTGCCGACCGTAGGCAGTCAGCGCCTGCTCCACGACGCGGTCGCTGCCGGAGATCACGGCGCCGAGCTGAGCGGCGGCCTCGAACAGCTTGCCGGTCTTGGCGTGGATGATCGCCATGTACCGCTCCAGCGTGGTGTCAGGGTCGTGGCAGTGCGTGAGCTGCATGACCTCGCCGGCGGCGATGGTGTTGGTGGCGTCGGCGAGGATCTCCATCACGCGCATGTTGCCGATGGCGACCATCATCTGGAACGCACGCGAGTACAGGAAATCGCCGACCAGCACGCTGGCATTGTTGCCCCAGACGAGATTCGCGGTCAGGCGGCCACGACGCATGTTGGAGGAGTCGACGACGTCGTCGTGCAGCAGCGTCGCGGTATGGATGAATTCTATGATGGCGGCCAGCGCGACGTGGTCCTCCCCGCGGTGCCCCGCGGCGCGACCGGCCAGCAGCGCCAGCAGCGGGCGCAGGCGCTTGCCGCCGCTGTTGATGATGTAGTGGGCCAGCTGATCGATGAGCGCTACCTCGGAGTGCAGCGAGCGCTCGATCAGGCGATCGACCGCCTCCATGTCCTCAGCGAGCAGCGCCCGGATCGCCAGCACGTCCGTGGCCCGGCCAACGGCGTGGGGGCGTGCGGCGGCGTCGACGGCTTTGGCTTGCGGCATTCGGGGCGGTCCGGGCTGGGCGGCACAGATCTTGGGCGCGCGGTAACCCGGATTGTACTGCAATTGCCTGCGGGATGGTTTTTAGCCGCATCAGGCGGGCGCGGCCATGCGCGGACGGGGCGGGAAACCGCCCGGTGCGGGTGTGCGCCGGGGCAACCGGCGGGGGTTCCCGCCCTCTACTGGGAGATCAACTCGTCCCCGATGACCAGAACGGTCGCGGTTTGATTGTAATGTCCGACGGCGCCGCCGAGCGTGATGCCCTGCTCGCCGAAGGTGTTGAAGCCGATGACCGGCACGTCCTCGCCCAGGGTCTCCCTGATGATGCTGGTGTCGCATACGTCCATGCGCGTCTTCAGCAAGTGGCGCAGTATGCAGTTGAAGATGATCACGGCGCCGACCTTTTTCGGGCTCCCGGCGTCGTTGACCGCCTTCTGCAGCGTACTCTTGAAGCTGGCGATGGCGAAGTTGCGGTCGGTCTGCATATGGCGGAGGTATGCGCCCTCAGGGATCTCGGCGAAGAACGTCAGGCTCCCGTCCTCGCCGTGCTGGGCCACGCTCTTGACCGTGTACTCCGCGAAGACGTCCGAGGACTTGATGCCGAAGGGATTCTTGGCGAACACCTCGCCGCTGTCAAGCAATCCTTCAAATGCCAGAGCCTGTTAAATTTGACCGTCTTAAAAAAACAGGGCCATGACACGGCCGGACGGCAGCGACACCCGGTAGGCTACGGCAG
>CAZTPK010000256.1:0-4013 GCA_964614765.1 uncultured Gammaproteobacteria bacterium | reverse complement strand
ATTCGTGGCTGCGAGTCAACGCTGAACGCCGGAAAGGTGTAATCGGCATAGCAGCCCGCGTCCCCGAGGATCGACAATTCCGTATTGACGCCGCTCATCGCCGGATCGCGTCTTCCATTGTCGAGCGCCCAATTCCCCGCAATGTACGCGAACCGCTTCTGCGGACTCCTCTCGGCCGTGCGCATCGCGCCGAACTCGTTGAACCAATCAACGCCTTGCCTGATCGTCTCCGCGAAGGTCTCGGGTGTGTCGTTCCCATGGTGTAGATGGAAGTCTATCTCTCCGAAGCCCTTGTAGACGAACTCGCTCAGGATGCGCACGCATTCGTCATTCGGATAGTCATACCGGTAGAACCACGAATGCTGAGGCGCAACGCCGTCAGAATCGCGATGGCGCGCTGCCATGTCTGCGAACGCTTGGCACCACTCACGGACACGCTGCACGCCGCGCTCGCCCTCCTTTCGGGAAGGTTCGAAGTGATCCACGACCACGAATATCAGGTCGGTGATCTCCGTTCCAAGCTTTCTGCCTGCGCCTTGCGCGGCCATTCTCTGAAGGTAGCCCGGGAGCCAGATGTGGCAATTCCAGCGAAAGAAGCGGACAATAAGCTGCGCAATGTTGAGTACCGTTTTCATCGTGCGGCTCGCTGTGAGATTCAGCTTCCTTCCTTCGACCGGCTTGGCTCACCTTCACCTGGCCGGGAGGCGTCGACGACGAGCCGCTCGTAAAGCGATTGCGTCCGGGCAACGCACTTCGACACGTCGAACAATTCATCGGCCAATGCCTGACCACGCACGCCCAACGCCCGCGCGCGAGCCGGATTTGCCAAGAGCCTATTAATCGCCTCGGCCATTGCCTCGCTGTCACCAACGGGGACCACGTAGCCGTTGACATCATCGGTGACCAGCTCGAGGTTCCCACCAACGGCGGTGCACACTACCGGCAGGCCCGCGGCCATGTATTCTATGATCGCGTTTGACAGGCCCTCGGAGTTCGAACTCAGCACGCCGATATTGCTGGCCTTGAGCAGGCGGGGTATGTCCGCCCTCGAACCAACGAAATGTACCCTCGTGGCGAGCCCCAGTGACAGTGCCATCGTCTCCAGTTTCTTGCGCTCGTCGCCCTCTCCGGCAATCACGACATGTGCGTCGGGATGTTCAGTCGCAATCCTTGCGACGCTTTCCAGAAAGACATCGATTGCCTTCACCGGTCGGAGGTTGGCCACTAGGATTAGAATGGGGCTGTTCGCCGGAATGCCAAGTTCCATCCGAACGCCTTCCCTCACGGAAGCGTCATCGGCCTTGAACGCGCCGAGAACGACGCCGTTGTAAATGAGCTCGATCTTTTCGGGCGGAACGCCCTCGACTTTCTGAACGTGCTGCTTTACCGCTTGCGAGTTGACGACGAACCGGGACGCGCCCGGGTTCAGCAGTTTGAGTAAACCCAGCTCCAACCTATTGTGCCAGTACCCCGCGTTGCGTCTGGTCGCAAGCACTATTGGAACTCTTGCGATCTTAGCCGCGATCGTGCCCGCGATGTTGCTGTCGCGGAAGTGTATCTGAAGTATGTCTATGCGCTGAGAGCGAAGAAACCCGGAAAACCTCAGTATTCGGGCCCAACTTACCGGCCGGTAAAAGGACGCAATGTCCACATTGTACTGAGGACAAAGAGACCGTTTGGCTCTGAACCAGGCGGAATCGCGGAGGAAGCAGAGGTAGGGTTCGAATCGTCGCCTGTCGATTCTCTCCAACAACATCGCGAGTTGGGTTTCCGTTCCCCCCATCTTCTCGTCGATGGTGTCGATCAAAAACGCGATCCGTATCTTGCGGGTCGCCGTTTGTCTATCGCGTTGCCCTCCGTGCATGGACGCCTCGGCGCTATACATAATCTCGGACCCTCGCCTTCGTCACACGCTCACGCGCGCCGAGGAAACATGGTCCCTAACCGGCGGCCTCCCGGGCGGAAGTTGACTGGTCACGTAGCGATACTTTCCTGAGGGGTCGCGCGATATCGCCTCTACGTGCTCGAACCGCACTCGCACCCTGGGCCCGACAATCTTCTGAAACCGCGCCTGCAGATCCGTCAGGTCGAGGTTTCCGCCGGAGCGATTGACCACCTTCACGAGCAACTCGGTCCAGTCGGTCTGTATGACCTGGAACTGCGCCTCCAGATCGACGCTGTTTATGGCCTCGACGAACAGGTATCCGGGTTTCGGGTTTCCGTCGCCGTCGTAGAGGATGTCGCGATCCCTACCGACGATCCGCTCGATCAATGGCAGCGGCGAGCCGCAGGGGCAGACGCTGTTCTTGGCAACCACCGCGAGGTCGCCGATCTCGTAACGGATCAGCGGCATTCCCCGATTGAATAGATCGGTGACTACTACTCGCCCCATTTCTCCAGGCTCCGCCGGATTGCCGTTCTCGTCGAGAATCTCGACGTATGCCCCATCGAGGAAAAGGTGCATCCCGCGGTGCTGGCGACACTCGCAGGCGATCACCCCGCATTCGCGTGTCCCGAACTTCTCGAACACCTCGCCGCCGAAGGTGTCGGCGAACAGCCTGCGCTGCTGCGCGTAAAGATTCTCACCGGTACAGCTGATCGCGCGCACCCTCGGGAGCTCGATGCCTCGACGATTCACAAACTCCGCAAACACCGCCAATGAGTTCGGGAAGCACTTTACGATTGTGGGTGCAAAGTCCCTGTAGTCGCGAGCGAATGCCTCCATGTATTCGTCGGTGATATGGTGCGGGTCGAACCTCAGCATGCGCTCGCATGTCGCGTTGCGTAGCACAGCTTTCCAGCGGTCGCCGAAGCTATCGTGATGCGAGGCCGCGACGAAGAGGGCTGCCTTGTCACCGAGCCGGTAGCCCATCCAGCTGTCGAAGTACAATTCCTGCGCCTTGCGCAGGTATATGCAATTCTTGTCACGCACGAACGTCATCGGCAATCCCGTCGAGCCCCCTGTGCGCGCGTGGATCAACCGTTCGGCGGGCAGATTACGAGCAATCAGGCGAGGGAGATTAGCGCGAATGATTTCCTTGGTCAGCAATGGCAGGCCACGAAACCGCGCCGGGTCCGGGGACTTCGGGGTGAATCCACAATCGTTGAACGTCGTCCGATAGTATTCGACATTCTCGTACGCGTATTCGAGGATTTCCTGCAGTCGATACTGCTGCCGCGCCCGCAGTTGATCGACAGTCATGGTATCGACATCGTCGAACTTGTTGAGCAGGCTCAGCTGTGCTGCATCGCCATCCTTTATCGTCCACAAGGGATAGAACACGTTTCGTACGACCGCAGACATCAGACTCATCGGCGCCTTCCTGTTTCCATGCCTCAAAGTTGCAAGGACCGAACCCCCGCGGGACCCGCCATTCATAACCCGCGACGAATGGCCGCAACAAATGGTAATTTTGCACGCAAGACCCCGCGTAAGTCGGTGCTGTGCATCACTATTTCATACCTTCAGACACCGTCTTCGCCCTATGCCGCCAACTGCCCGGTGCGAAACGACCGCTCTCAGTCGATTCAGGCACAGTGCGCTGTAGGACGTCGGCGTCAAGTGCGCGTTTACACGTCTCTGCCTTGCTGGCTGCGACCGGCCCAGGGAAATCCGTCGGCCGGCCCTCGCCGGCACGCTGGAAACGTCGCCAACGTGCGCTCTGGAGGGGCTTGTCTACGCCCGCAGGCAATCTGGCCGAGACATTGCTAAACGCAGCAGTTCCCCCGCGAGGCATTCCATCCCGCGCCGGCAGCTACGCCGCCCCACGGTGCCTCACGCCTGACGGTTCCTCCGATCTGGCCGGGGATTGCAGCAAGCCGAGCCCCTGCAAGACTGAACGTGCGGTGTCAAACTCGAAATCCGAAGTCAATTCCTCCAGCCGCGCTCGGCACCGCTCCAGGTTATTGTAGTGGCGAAAGCGCGAAACCAGCCCGGCTTTGATGCGTGGCTGGTCAGGATCGATCTCACAAGGGTGCAAATAGAAGATGAATGGCACGCCGTCGCGGTGATT
>CAZTPK010000255.1:0-4032 GCA_964614765.1 uncultured Gammaproteobacteria bacterium | reverse complement strand
CCCCAGCGGCGAGGCCGAGCCGCTGCAGCTCACGCTGAGGGACACCGCCGGCGAGCGCCAGGCCACGCTCGCGCTGGCCGCAACGGGCAAGGTCGTGCAGCTTGCCGATCGCCCCGAGGAGTCCGGCAAGTGAGGCGTGGAGGACGGCATACACAAGCGCGGGGGTTCACCCTGCTGGAGGTTCTGGTCGCTCTCGCGGTCGTTGCCATCGCCCTGGGCGCGGCACTCACCACCGCCTATCGCCAGACCCACACCCTGGTCGAGCTGCGCGATCGCACCTACGCGCACTGGGTGGCGATGGATCTCGCAGCCGCCTGGCGACTCGGGCTGCAGGACGACGGCGCCGGCAATGCCAATGGCTCGCTGCAGATGGGCGGCAGGACATATTACTGGACCTTCATCCCTGCGCGATCCGCCGACGCCAACGTGCTGCGCACGGAGGTGCAGGTGCGCATCGAAGGTGAGGAGGGGCCCGTGCTCGCCACCGAGACGGCCTACCGGCTGGTCCCTGCCGCCGCGAAGAATTCCTGAACCGTGCGCACGCGCCGCCGTCATCCGAATCTCAGTGCCGGCTTCACCTTGCTGGAGCTGCTGGTGGCGATGCTGGTCTTCGCCGTGCTCTCCGTCATGACCTATGGCGGCCTGCGCAACGTCATGAACACCGACCGTCATAGCGAGGCTGCCTCCCGGCGGCTCGGCGATCTCGAAATGACCTTCATGTTCATCGGCCGCGACCTGGGGCAGGCCGTCGACCGCACCGCCCGCGATGCGCTGGGCACGCCGATGCCCGCGTTCATGGGCGACTCCGTCACCATGGCCTTCACCTGCTACGCCGGCGGCGACGGCGAGGTCGGTCGCGTGGAGTATTTCCTGCAGGGCGGCTCGCTGCGGCGCGGGCGCTGGCCGGTTCTCGATGCCACCCAGGAAACCGAGCTTCAGCACTCGGAGCTGCTGGGCGGCGTCGCCGCCTTGCAGGTTCGTTATCTCGCCAGCCAGTGGGCCGAGACCTGGCCCGCGCCGAACGTGACCACGACCCTGCCGCGCGCGGTGGAGATAACCCTGAAACTGCAGGAAGGGACCGAGTTCCGGCGGCTGTTCGAGCTGCCCAATGTCGAGGAGCCGCCTTCGTGATCGAGCGTGTCGGCCGGCGCGACGCGGCTCGCCAGGCCGGTGTCGCGCTCATCACCGCCCTGATCGCGGTGTTCCTCGCCACGGCCGCCGCGGTGGCAATGTCGGAGCGCCAGTTCTTCGCCCTGCGCCGCGCCGAGAACCTGCAGCGCCTCGACCAGGGCATGCTCGCGGTCAAGGGGGCGGAGGCATGGGCGCAGGGCGTGTTGCGCGAGGACCTGCTCGCCAAGCCCGGATCGCGGCGCGCGTCGAGTGCCTGGGTCCTGCCGACGACCGAGATCCCGGGCGGCACGGTCAGCGCCGAGATCCGCGATGCCGGCGGCTGCTTCAACGTCAACAACCTCGTCGACGGGACCGAGCCGAGCGCCGCCGACCTGGAGCGGTTCCGGCGCCTGCTGCTCGCGCTGTCGATCGACCCCAAGCTCGCGAATGCCGTGCTTGACTGGATCGACGCGGACTTGAACACTACCTTGCCGGGAGGTGCGGAGGATGACTACTACACGCGGCTCGATCCGCCGTATCGCAGCGCCAACCGGCCGATCGCGTCGCTCGGCGAGCTGCTCAAGGTCAACGGGATGGATGCACGAACGCTCGAGCGCCTGCGGCCCTACGTGTGCGCCCTGCCCGGGCGCACCACCATCAACGTGAACGCGGCCAACACGCTGGTGCTGATGAGCCTGGCCGAGGGCATCAGCAGATCCACGGCGGAGTCGATCATCGCCATGCGCAGCAGCCGTCCGTTCTCGCAGGTGGAGGATTTCCTGAAGCGCCTGCTGACTGTCCAGGTCGAGGTGTCCCCAGACAACCTCGACGTCCAGAGCCAGTACTTCGAGGTACTCGGCCGGGTGAAGGTGGGCAGGGTGGAGGTGCGTGCCGCCACGCTGATGGCGCGTTCGGATGCAGGCGTGCAGATCGTAGCGCGGCGTCTTGGGGACGAGGACCTGGCGCCGGGAGATGCGGGTGAGTGAGGCAGTGCTGATCAGGCCGGCGGGCGTCCCGGACGTGTGGGAGTGCGCCCGCGTGGCCGTGGACGCGGCAAAGGACGCCGTGCGCGGATCGCTCGAGGAGATCGCGCGGCTATGCCGTGGCCAGCGCGTGGTCGCGCTGGTTCCGGGCACCGCCGTCACGCTGCACCACGTGCAGGTGCCGGCACGCAGCGCGAGCGAGATCCGCATGGCGGTGCCGTTCGCGCTCGAGGAGCAACTGGCGGGCAAGATCGAAGGTCTGCATTTCGCCATCGGTCCGAAGGCGGCCGACGGCACGGTGCCGGTGGCGGTCATGAACGGCGACGCCATGCGCGCGTTCCTCAAGCCCCTGCAGGAGGCCGGCATCTCACCGGATGCGGTGGTGCCCGAGCCGCTGGCCCTGCCCTGGACGGACGGCACGCGCAGCGTGCTCATCGAGCATGGCAACGCCGTCGTGCGCACCGCCATCACCGGCGGGTTCGCGATCGAGGCGGAACTGCTGCCCTCGGTACTGCAGCGCATCGGCGATGCGCAGGCGCCGGTGCGGCTTTGGTATGACCCCGAATCGGTGTCCGCCGCGGAGGTGGCGAAGATCGCGGCCGGGATCGGCAAGCCGACCGAGCAGCAGGTCCTGCCACCGGTGCTCGCCGCCGTTTTCGCGCAGGCGCTGCACAGCCAGCCTTGCAAGATCGATCTGCTGCAGGGCGAGTACCGCGCGCAAAGGCGCGGCGGACTGCGGCGATTCCTCCCGGCGATGGTCGTCGCACTGGCGGCCCTGTTGGTCCATCTGGGCTGGTCGGGTTGGGACCTGTACACGCTGAAGCGCGAGAACGCGGATCTCGATCGTCAAAGCGAGGAGCTGTTTCGTAAGACCTTCCCGGAGGTCAAGCGCGTGGTGAACATGGACGCCCAGGCCGATCAGGCTATTGCTGCCCTGCGCGGCGGCTCGGGCGCCGGCGATTTCCTCGATCTTTATGCGCACGCGGCTTCCGTGTTGCAGTCGGTGCCCGGCACTGCGGTCGACACGATCATTTTCCGCGACGGGCAGCTCAGCCTGGAGGTGCGGCCGGGTGAAGCGGCGACGATCGGACAGATCGCGGAACAGATCGCCAAGGCCTCCGGCGTGCCTACGATGGTGCAGGGCGACACCCGCATCGTCATGAAAGGCGCCACGCCATGAAGGAGTGGTGGGAGAACCTGGCGGAGCGCGAGCGGCTGCTGCTCTCGGTCGGAGCGCTGGTGCTTGCACTGCTTCTGGGGTACCTCTTCGTCGTAGAGCCGCTGCAGAACGAACTGAAGACGGCGACAGCGGAGCGCGACGCGAAGACCGCCCTGTTCCACAAGCTCCAGGGGATTGCCGCGGAGGCCGACGCGCTGCGGGCTCAGCGGGTCCTCGCCGGTTCCTTGCCGGACGGCGCTGACGCGCAGAGTCTGGTGCAGCAGAGCGCCGAGGCCGCCGGACTGAAGGAGCAGGTCAAGAATGTGGGCCCTGGGGATGCCGGCAGTGTCAAGCTCCGCCTGGAGCAGGCGCGGTTCGACACGGCATTGCTCTGGCTCGCGACGCTGCGGCAGCAATATGGCCTGCGTGTCGAGGCATTCAGCGCCAAGCGCGCCGGCGAGCCAGGCACGGCGGATGTCGACGTCACGCTCGGGGTTCCCTGATCGCGTCTATCGCGCGCTGATGCAGTAGCTCCGATCCGAGCGTAGCCGGTATTGCCGCGCGCCACCCAATGGCGCCAGCGTGGTTGGCGATGGCGGCCACGGGATTGGAGAAAGTGGTCCGACGTCCCTGTCGGACCGAACCTGAGCTTTATGCCCAGTCCCGCGCGTTCCGCGCGTCTTTTTGCTTCATCCGCCAGCCGATAGATCCCGACGATGTCGTCGGCGCGGTAACCGTCCACATTCTCGCCATCGGTGCCGGCGGTGCACGCGGCATCGT
>CAZTPK010000254.1:0-4032 GCA_964614765.1 uncultured Gammaproteobacteria bacterium | reverse complement strand
GAGCCGCTGGAGCACAGCGGCCGCCGAACGCGGGCGGTCGGCAGGCTCCTTCGCGAGCAGCCGATCGAGCAGCTCCTGCATCGCGTGCAAGGACGGCGGCAGCCGTGGCGGCGGTTCGGTCGCATGCATGTGGATGATCATCATCAGCGACTTCGCGGTGAACACGCGCCTGGCGGTGAGCATCTCGTAGAAGATGGCCCCCAGGCTGTACAGATCGCTGCGGGCATCCACCGCCCTGCCGCTGCCCTGCTCCGGACTCATGTACAACGGGGTGCCCACCAGCTCGCCGGACTGCGTGAGCTCCGTGGCGATGGAATCCATCTGCGAGACGCCGAAGTCCACCAGCGCCAGCGAGCGATCGGCCCGGAACATGATGTTGGGCGGCTTCAGATCGCGGTGTACGATGCCGTGCTGGTGTATCGAATCCAGGGCCATGCCCATCGCCCACAGCAGGGACAGCGCGCGGTTCGACGCGAACGGATGACCGAGCTGCTGCTTGAGATCGCCTGCCGGGAAATGTTCCATGGCGATGAACACGTGGTCGTCGGTGAATCCCTGGTCGAAGATCCTCACCACCCACGGACTGTTGACCTGGGCCACGATCCGGTACTCGTGCATGAAGCGCTCCAGCTGCACGGGATCCTGCATCATCGAGCTGTCGAGGATCTTGAGCACGAGCTCCAGGCCGTCCTCCTCACGCTCGGCGATGAACACCCGCGACATGCCGCCCTCGCCGATCTTCCTCATCAGCCGGTAGCCGCGGATCCGGATGGGCTTGCCGTTCATGAAGAACTCGACGGCATCAGTCGACGGCCCGGGGCCCCCGGTGAAGACAAGCCGATCGGTCACGTCCTCGCTGGGCAGCATGACCGGCGCGGTGCGCTCCGCGATGATCCGGTTCAGCACCTCGCTCAGGGTGCTGCGCGACAGGGACTGCGCCGGGAGGAAAGCGCCGGCCTCGCCCTGGAGCACCGGCCGCACGATCGGCTCGTGGGCCGCCTCGCCGATGCATAGCAACGGTCTGCCCGCGAACCGCACCGCCAGCTCATTGGCCGCCGCGCGCAGGGCGCTTGCGGTATCGTCGCCGACTATGATGAAGTCCGGCGGATCCGCCAGCTCGCGATCGGCGACGGCCTCCCAGCCGGCGAGCGCGCAATCGACCACCAGGATATCCGGCCACAGGATCGCAAGGTACTGGCTGAGGAGCAGCCGGAAGTCCTCGCTTTGATGTATGAGGAACGCCTGCATCTTTCTTGTTTTCGGTGTCGCTCCGGGCGGTCGCCCTCGGTAAGTCTGTAGGCAAGGCATATCGGCCGGCATCGGGAATCCATTAGTAGTTGCGCCGGTCGCGCGTAGTTGCTCGCTGCGACGAGCGGCGGACTCGCCCGCCGCGGCGCGCGCCGCGCCCCGCCCTAAAGTCGTTCACGGTTCAGTCGCTATTCCTCTGTGCGTATACCCGGCGGAGGTCGTCGAGGGCTCCGCGCACGTGCATGGGTATCTGGACGCCGTGCGCCAATAACAACACGTCATAGGGACAAGGCCATACAAGTGACTACGCAATCACAGGCTGCGGTGACGAGCGTGCCAGACGGGCTCGCCGGGACCCGCGTGATGGTCATCGACGACAGCGCCACCATCCGGCGCAGTGCGGAGATCGCGCTGACGCAGGCAGGCTGCCACGTGATCCTCGCCGAGGACGGCTTCGATGCGCTGGCCAAGGTCATCGACCATCAGCCGGACGTCATCTTCATGGACATCATGATGCCGCGGCTGGACGGGTATGCGACCTGCAGCGTGCTCAAGCGTAACCCGCTGTATCGCGACACCCCGGTCATCATGCTGTCGAGCAAGGACAGCGTCTTCGACCAGGCGCGCGGCCGACTTGTCGGTGCCGACCAGTATCTGCTGAAACCCTTCACGCGACAGAGTCTGCTGCAGAGCGTCGCCGCTCATCTATCTACCACCGGCAGGTAACTGCAAGGAGTCCACTATGCCCGTATCGAAAGTTCTGGTCGTAGACGATTCGCCCACAGAGCGTCACTCCCTGACCGAGATGCTCACCGCCAGAGGCTTCCAGGTGGAGACCGCGCAGGACGGCGAGGAAGCGGTGGCCAAGGCCAGGGCCATCAAGCCCGACCTCGTGATCATGGATGTGGTGATGCCGGGTCTGAACGGCTTCCAGGCGACCCGCTCCATAACCAAGGACGAGGCCACCAAGCACATTCCCGTCATCATCTGCTCCACGAAGAACCAGGAAACCGACAAGGTCTGGGGCATGCGCCAGGGCGCGAAGGACTACATCGTCAAGCCGGTCGACGAGGAGGAATTGCTGAGGAAGATCCGCGCAATCTGAAGGCACCGCACCCGTGGCAACCCGCACTGATCTGAGAAAATTCCAGCAGTCGCTCATTGAACGGCTGAGCGCCAGCACGGCGGCCTCGACGCTGAACGCCAAGCTCGGCTTCCAGATCGGCGAGGAGGCGTGGCTCGTGGCCCTGGGCGGCTGCAGCGAGGTCTTGCCGGTGCCAGCGATGGAGCCGGTGCCGCTTGCGCGCAGGTGGCTGGCGGGAGTCGCGAACGTGCGCGGCAATCTCTACACCGTCGTGGACATGTGCAGTTTCCTCGGCCAGCCGCCCGTGGAGACCACCTCCGCGAACCGGGTGCTGCTGCTCAGCCCGCGCGTCGCGCGCGGCGTCGCCTTGCTGGTCACCTCCATGTTCGGGCTGCGTCACGACGGCCATTTCACCCCCGATGACTCGTACAAATCCGGCGACGCGCCGTGGATCAAGGCCGGCTACCGCGATCGCAATGGCCGCTACTGGCGCGAGTTGGATCCGCAACAACTGGTCGCGCAGCGAAGCTTCCTCGACGTATCGGAATAGCGCGCGGCGAGACACGTGGAACACACCGCGATTCCCGACCGGCGCACCGGATGCGTCACATCAACATTCGCATAGACGGAGGTATTGCATGATGCTCAGCACGATAGGGACGCGCCTGAAGTCCCGCATGAAGAAGCGGGACGCCAGGCCGCGTCCGAAGGCGGCCACGCCCGACGCCAGGACCACGATGCTCCAGCGCCTCTTCGGCCGCCTGAACCTCGCGCAGACCTTCGCGCTGGTGGGCGTGCTGTTCTCGGTGCCCCTCGTGCTGCTGCTCGTATACCTGGTGCGCGAGCTGGCGACGTCCGTGAAGTTCTCCGAGCGAGAACGGCTCGGCGTGCCCTACATGGTGCCGCTCACCAAGGTCGCGGCCAACCTGCCCATACATCAGTTCTTCGCCGTGGAGTATGCGAAGGGCTACAACATCTATGCCGCGAGGCTGCAGGAGCTGGACCACGTCATTGACGCACAGATGGCCGAACTCGATGCCGTCAATGCCGCGCATGGCATGGACCTGGATGTCCACGATCAATGGAAGGTGCTGCAGGAGCAGTGGCAAACGATGAAATCCGCGGCCGCCGAGTCGACGGTCGAGAACGTCAAGAAGTCGCACCAAGAGTTTGCCGACGCTCTGCTCACCTTCCAGACCGACGTCGCCGACAACTCCAAGATGACCCTCGACCCGCAGGTGGAAACCTATTACCTCATCTCGGTGCTTGCCGAACAGTTGACGCAGACCTCGCTGGAGGTCGGCAAGGTCGCGGCACTGGCCGCCGCGCACGCCGGTGCGCAGCCCATGCTGTCGCGCGTCCGCGCGCTCGTCGCGGAGACCTATTCCGATCGACTGATGATGGGAGTGCGCGGCAGCCTGGCGCGCTCCTTCGGCGCCAACGGCGACATCGAGGACGCCCTCGGCGGGGCGCTGAACGCCGCCACCGAGAAGACCGGCAACCTGCTCGCGTTGTCGCGCTCGGGCCTGGAAGCGGAGACCGGTCCCGCGCAATCCCTGGACGAGATGCTGGCCGCCTACAACGAAGCAAGCGGAGCCCTAGTGGAGCTCGGCGTCGGCGCCAGCCGCGTCCTCGACGACCTGCTCGCCGAATGTATAGCCGCCGGGCAGAGGCGTGCGGTAACCGACACCGTCATCACC